>CALWFS010000021.1 GCA_944377705.1 uncultured Mediterraneibacter sp.
AGCGGAATCGAAGTTGCGCACGGCGGCCCCGTTTCAGGCGAGCGCCCGCTTAGTCCAGTTTCTTCCCTGTGAGCATCTCATATCCCTGCAGGTAGATATCGATGGTCTTCTGTACGATGTCATCCGGCAGTGTCCAGTTATTGTCCGGATTAGCCTTCAGCCAGTCACGCGCAAACTGTTTGTCAAAGGACGGCTGTCCGTGTCCCGGCTCATATCCGTCTGCCGGCCAGAAGCGTGAGCTGTCCGGTGTGAGCATTTCGTCTCCGAGTACGATGTTTCCGTCCTCATCCAGACCGAACTCAAATTTTGTGTCAGCGATGATGATACCGCGTGTCAGAGCGTAGTCTGCACATTTTTTATACAGCGCGATCGTATAGTCGCGCAGCTTAGCCGCATATTCTTCACCCTTTCCCGGGAAAGCTTTCTCCAGGTGTTCTATGCTCTGCTCGTAGGAGATATTTTCGTCATGATCGCCGATCTCTGCCTTTGTGGAAGGTGTGTAGATCGGTTCAGGCAGCTTGTCAGACTCTTTGAGCCCTTCCGGCAGCCTGATGCCGCATACGGTGCCGTCTTTCTGGTAGCTGGCCCAGCCGCTTCCTGTGATATAGCCGCGGACAATGCACTCGATGGGGAGCATGTTCAGCTTGCGGCACATCATGCTGCTGCCGTCGAACTGCGGCTGATGGAAGAATTCAGGCATATCCTTGACATCTGTTGAGATCATATGATTCGGCAGAATGTCAGAAGTCATGTCAAACCAGAACTTGGACATCTGTGTGAGCACAGTGCCTTTTTTTGTTATCGTGTTTTTCAGGATCACGTCAAAACAGCTGATCCTGTCAGTTGCAACAAGGATCAGGCTGTCGCCGTTGTCATAGATTTCACGTACTTTTCCTTCTTTGATCGGTTTCATTTCGTATACCTCTTCTTATTTATAGTTTAAATAGTTCCTTTAATAGAATAGGCATAAATGAGAGGAAAGACAATAGTTTTTTTGGATTTTTGTTAAAAACAGATGATGTGGAGCCCGAAAGAGTACAGATTTACAGCAGATATCCGATATGTTAAAATACAAAAAGGACAGCGCCGGAAGAACGGAGTATCCTGCCGGCGCGGGAACGTTCGGCAGCAAGTGAAATATTTTTGTGGAAGATAAAGAAACGAGGAGGAACACATATGATAACCGTAAAAGAGTACCGGGGGCATATCCGCAACTGGGAAGAACTGTGCGAGAGACTGGAGATCCCGCTTACCCTTACAAGAGAGGAGCGGGAGGAGAGGATCCTTGTCCGCGCGTATGAGACATGGGGATATGAGATGGCGGATCACATGCACGGCATGTTTGCATTTGCATTGTGGGATGAGAATGAGAAGAAACTGTTCTGCCTGAGAGATCAGTTCGGGACAAAGCCGTTTTATTATTACGAGACAGCAGACGGAGATCTTCTCTACGGTACTACGATCCGGAAGATCATGGCGCAGCCGGGATTCGTGAAGGAGCTCAATGAGGAAATGCTCCAGCTGTATCTGAGCCTGACCTATGTGGCAGGAGAGAACACATTCTTCCGGGGACTTAAAAAACTCATGCCGGGAAGGTATCTGGTCTGGCAGGATGGGAAGCTGAGCATCAAGCGGTACTGGACTCCTACGTTCCATCCTGACGAGAGCCGGACCCTTGAGCAATGGGCGGATGAGATTCATACGACTCTGAAGGAGATCATGCCCGAGGTGAAGACCCCGGATGAGACTGCGGAGTCATTCCTCTCTGGAGGTGTGGACTCGTCTTATGTGCTGGCAATGTCGGATGTGGAGATGACGGATTCCTGCGGATATGAGGAGGAGCGTTTCGACGAGTCGGGGCTGGCAAAGCAGACAGCGGAGCTCCTGGGACGGAAGAATTCTCGGTGTCTGATCACGCCGGAGGAGTACTTTGGGATCGTGCCGTATGTGATGTACAATATGGAGCAGCCGCTGGGAGACGCCTCGGCGATCGCATTTGCCATTGCGTGCCGCGCTGCGGCGGAACACACAAAAATCTGTTATTCCGGCGAAGGTGCGGACGAGTTTTTCGGCGGATACAATATGTACCGAAACGCAGAGCGCTACGGCGAGAATCTGAAGGATTTCTATGTGGGTAATACGAACATCATGAAAGAGGATGAGAAAAAACGTATTCTGAAAAAGTACGACCCGGATGTCCTTCCGATCGAGATCGCACGTCCGATATACGAGGAGACAGAGGGACTGGATCCTCTGACGAAGATGTCTGATATGGATATCCAGATCTGGCTGGAGGGAGATATTTACCTGAATGTGGACAAGATGAGCCTGGCAGCAGGGCTGGAGATCCGGATGCCGCTGACTGACCGCAGGATCTTTGACATCGCATCCAGGATACCGTCAAAATATAAAGTCAATGAAGAGCAGAACAAGGTGGCGCTGCGCACCGCGGCGGCAAAGGTGCTTCCCGGGGAGATCGCGTTCCGCAGGAAGCTCGGATTCATCGTGCCGATCCGTATCTGGATGGCGGACGAGCGGTATAATGAGGATGTGAGAAGGCTCTTTAACAGTGAGATCGCGGAGAAATTTTTCGACGTGGACGAGATCAATGCGATATTTGCTGATTATGTGGGAGGCAATTCAGACAACTGGAGAAAGGTGTGGACCATCTATACATTCCTTGTATGGTATGAAGAATATTTTGTAAAGCGCTGAGGGAGAGATTATGATAATCGACACACACGCACACTATGATGATGAACAGTTTGACACAGACAGAGAGGAGCTGCTTAAGAATATGGAAGCAGGCGGGATCGGCCTGATCGTAAATGTGGGGTCCACGATCGAATCCTGGGATAAGATCATGGGGCTGACAGAGCGGTATCCTTTTGTGTATGGCGCGATCGGCGTGCACCCGGATGAGGCGGGAAGTCTTGACGAAGAAAAGTTCTCAAGAATGTCGGAACTGCTGGATCTTGATAAGATCATTGCCGTGGGAGAAATCGGGCTGGATTATTACTGGGACAAAGAGAAACATGACATTCAGAAAGACTGGTTCATCCGCCAGCTTGATCTGGCGCGGGAAAAAGACATGCCTGTTATCATACACAGCCGGGAGGCAGCAGCAGATACATTTGAGATCATGAAGCAGCACGCCGCCGGCATGAAGGCGGTCATCCACTGCTATTCCTATTCCCCGGAGATGGCGAGAGAATATGTGAAGATGGGGTATTACATCGGCGTGGGCGGAGTGGTGACCTTTAAAAATGCGAAAAAATTAAAACAGGTCGTGAAGGAAATCCCGCTGGAGTCTGTCGTGCTGGAGACAGACTGTCCGTATCTCGCTCCTGTTCCGTATAGAGGAAAGAGGAACTGCTCGTTGTACCTGCCTTATGTGGCAGAGCAAATTGCGGAGCTGAAAGGAAAAACAGTTGAAGAAGTCATACAACAGACGGAAAAGAACAGCAGAGAACTGTATGATTTGTAGAATATTCAGAAAATGCGGATAAAAGGGGTCAGACCCCTTTTGCCAAAGTTGTCTGACAATTTTGAAAGGAGGAAAAAATGAAGCAGCCGACATTAGGCAATCCGCAGAATACGATTGCGGTGCTGCAGAAATATAATTTTGTGTTTCAGAAAAAGTTCGGACAGAATTTCCTGATCGATACCCATGTGCTGGATAAGATCATCCGCGCGGCACAGATCAGTGAGGATGACTGTGTGCTTGAGATCGGACCTGGTATCGGGACGATGACCCAGTATCTGGCGTGTGCGGCACGCAGGGTCATAGCGGTAGAGATCGACCGGGCACTGATCCCGATCCTGGAAGATACGCTGGACGGATATGACAATGTGAGGGTAATCAATGAAGACGTTCTGAAGGTGGACATCGCAAAGCTGGCAGAAGAGGAGAACGGCGGCAGACCGGTCAAGGTTGTGGCGAATCTGCCATACTATATCACTACTCCTATCATTATGGGGCTGTTCGAGAAGCATGTCCCTGTAAAGAGCATAACAGTTATGGTGCAGAAAGAGGTGGCGGACCGGATGCAGACAGGTCCGGGATCCAAGGACTACGGCGCCCTGTCGCTGGCTGTCCAGTATTATGCCAGACCGTATATCGTGGCAAATGTACCTCCCAACTGTTTTATGCCCCGCCCGAAGGTGGGATCTGCAGTGATCCGGCTGGATCTGCATGAGGAGCCGCCGATACAGGTGAAGGATGAGAAGCTGATGTTCCGCATTATCCGCGCATCCTTCAACCAGAGGAGAAAGACACTGGCAAACGGGCTGAAAAATTCGCCGGAGCTTGATTTTGAGAAAGAAAAGATCGAAGCGGCAATCCTCTCTCTGGGGAAAGGAGCAAGCATCCGGGGAGAGGCGCTTACCCTGGCAGAGTTTGCGGCATTGGCAGACCGGCTGAGCTGATGATTCATAGTAACAGTTCAGCCTGCGCTATTCGGAAAACCGCACTGGAGTGCTTACTGCGGCTGCGCCGCTGTTTTCCTTATATATTGGCGCTCAGCACATGGGACTGCCCGATCGAAAAATTATGCGGGCATGATTTCATCTCCTGAACAGCCACATGACTGAGCATATTCACAAATATTTAATAGTCAGTTTATTGTTTAATTATGCGGTTTTTAGTATAATATAAAGATCATACGGAGAAAAAGGAGGAAGGTCACATGGCAAAAGATATTGATAACATTTTATTTGATATTACTCCCGAGATCGAAAAGCTTGCGAGGGAATGTGAACAGAATAATGCAATCGACAAAGAATTGTACACCAAATACGAGGTGAAGAGGGGGCTGCGTGACCTGAACGGAAAGGGTGTTCTTGCAGGACTTACCAATGTTTCTGATGTCTGCGCGACAAAGATCGTCAATGGGGAGGCAGTGCCGTGTGAGGGCAATCTTTATTACCGGGGATATAATATCAAGGATCTGGTAAAAGGATTCCTGGCGGCAAAGCATCCGGGATTTGAGGAGACAGCATATCTGCTCCTGTTCGGAGAACTTCCGAATAAAGAACAGCTCCACGATTTCCAGACAATGCTTGCCCAGAGGCGGATGCTCCCGCCAAATTTTGTGCGCGATATTATTATGAAGGCTCCGAGCCGGGATATGATGAACAGTATTACAAGGAGTATCCTTCAGCTGTATTCTTACGATGAGAAGGCTGACGATACGAGCATCCCGAATGTGCTGCGCCAGTGTCTGAACCTGATCAGCCAGTTCCCGATGCTGATGGTCTATGGATATCACGCATACAATTACCGCAGAGGCGAGGATCTTTACATTTATGCGCCGAAGCCGGAACTGTCCACCGCGGAGAACATCCTGATGATGCTGCGCGAGGACAGAAAGTATACAAAGCTTGAGGCGAAGATCCTTGATATGGCGCTTGTGCTCCACATGGACCACGGCGGCGGAAACAACTCCACATTCACAACGCATGTAGTGACTTCCTCCGGTACGGATACTTACTCAACGATGGCAGCTGCCATGGCTTCCCTGAAAGGACCGAAGCACGGCGGCGCGAACGTGAAGGTGACTCAGATGTTTGAGGATATGAAGGCGCATCTGACTGACTGGGAGGATGAAGACCAGATCAGAGCATATCTGGAGGCGCTCCTTGATAAGAAAGCGTTTGACAAGAAGGGGCTCATCTACGGGATGGGACATGCGGTTTATTCGATTTCAGACCCGCGTGCGGATATATTTAAGCGGTTCGTGAAACAGCTCGCAAGAGAGAAGCATCACGAAAAAGAATATGCGCTCTACGAAAAGGTAGAACATATGGCGCCGGAGATCATCGGTGAGAAACGCAGGATGTACAAGGGCGTCAATGCGAATGTGGACTTTTACAGCGGTCTTGTTTACAGTATGCTGGATCTTCCTCCGGCACTGTATACACCGATCTTTGCGGCTGCCAGGATCGTAGGCTGGAGCGCCCACAGGCTGGAAGAGCTCAAGAATGTAGACAAGATCATACGTCCGGCATACAAGGCTCTCGCACCGCATCGCGAATACATAAATCTTGATGACAGGTAAGTGAGTAACATGATAGACGAGTTTTATTTCCCGTCAAAGGACGGCAATACCGAGATACACACAATAGAGTGGAAGCCGGAAGGAGAAGTAAGGGCTGTCCTTCAGATCTGCCATGGAATGGTGGAATATATCAGGCGATATGACGAGTTTGCGCGGTTCCTGTGCGGGAAAGGCTATTATGTCGTGGGAAATGATCATCTTGGACACGGCAAATCTATCCAGGCAAAATCCGAGTATGGTTTCTTTAATGAAAAATACGGAAACGCATGCGTGCTCGGCGATATGCATACCCTCCGGCAGAGGACCGAGAAGAAGTATCCGGGAGTTCCGTATTTTATGCTTGGGCATAGTATGGGATCGTCACTTCTCAGACAATATATCCAGATGTACGGAAACGGTTTGAGCGGAGCAGTGCTGATGGGTACCGTGGCGGACCATAAAAAGGCTGCCCTGCTTTTCGGCAAGCGGCTCTGCCGGGTGATGGCTGCATTCAGAGGATGGCATTATCGGAGCAGGATGGTAGATAAGCTGGTGCTGGGAGCGTATAACAAAAAGTTTAAGCCTGCGCGCACCCGTGCGGACTGGATCACCAGTGACAATGAGAATCTGGACACGTATGTGTCTGACCCCCTTTGTTCCTTCATGTCCACGGTGAATGCATACTATAATGTTTTCTCCGGTATGATCGGTATACAGCGAAAAGAGAGTGTGTATATGATCCCCAAAGGGCTTCCGATACTCTTTTTATCCGGAGCAGACGACCCGGTGGGAGAGTTTGGCAAGGGCGTGAGGAAGATTTATGAGAAATACCGGGCTGCCGGGATACAGGATGTGACGCTCAGGCTGTATACGGGCGACCGGCATGAACTGCTCAATGAGACAGACCGGGAGCAGGTGTATAAGGATCTGCTGGGATGGTTTGAGAAACATATATAATTTAATATGATGAAATATAAACAGTGCATTGGCAAACGGGCAGAAAAAGTCCGGTGCGGGCACTGTTTTTATTGTGCGGATATCTTTGCGGCAGTAATAAGTCAGAGCATGGAGGAACAAGAAATGAGATGACTTCGCCGGACTGGTCATTATTTTTGTAATCGCTCAGTCCGTGTTTTTTCTTGTAAGAGCATACAGGAGAGGAAAAACATTAGGCATGGATATGAAACAGATACGAAAGACGATCATTTCCACGGCAGTCTTTACGTTTGCCCCGGCGGTATCTATCCTGCTGGGGGTCATTACCCTGTCTAAATTTCTGGGGCTTCCGCTGCCGTGGCTGAGGCTGAGCGTGATAGGAGCTATTACATATGAGCTGCCGGCAGCGACAACGACAGCCAATGCTCTTGGTATCACAGCGCTGTCCGAGACGATCACTGACCCGAAAGTCTATACAGCGATCGCATGGGTCATGACACTGGGGATCTTCCCGGGGCTGATCTGGGTGCCGCTTTTTATCAAGAAGATCCAGGGCGGATTGATGAAGATCAAGAACAAGGACAGCAAGTGGGGAGATATTCTTATGACTGCGCTGTTCCTTGGAATGATCTCTGCGTTTCTGGGAATGGTGTTTGCTGATATCCGGTCAGGTCTGGCTGGGGGGATTCCGATCTTTGTCCTGCTGTTTTCGGTATTTGTCATGGGAATCTGTGGGATTCTCGTCAAAATCTGCCGCATGAAGTGGCTGGAAAACTATGCGCTGCCGATCAGTATGCTCTGCGCGATGGCGTTTGCGGTAGTGATTACACCCATGATCATGTAGGAAGCAGGAAGGAGGAATAAAAAATGAAAGTTAGAAACCGAAGTTATGAAGAAATGACGCATATTTACGGACGGATCTGGATCCTGAGCGCGCTGGGGATGATCTTTGCCTATCCGATCTTTGCCTGTATTTATTATGATGCCTGGCCGGGCATCGTGCCGGTGCTCAAAGGTCTGGTGGGGGTAGCTCCTATTTTCTGGACAGTGGGACTGATCGAGGTGCTGACTTTTGTGCCTATGCTCGGTACGGCAGGATCTTATCTGGCATTTGTTACAGGTAATCTTACCAATCTGAAAGTACCGGCAGCATTGACTGCTATGGAAAATGCCAGGGTGAAACCGGGCTCGGAGGAAGGAGAGGTAATCTCTACGATCGCAGTGGCAACTTCTACGATCGTTACCACCGTGATCATTGCCGTGGGGGTGGCTTTGCTCGTGCCTCTTACCCCGATCCTGAACTCGCCTACATTAAAGCCTGCTTTTGATAATATCCTGCCGGCATTGTTCGGAGGGCTTGCAGTGGTGTATGTGAGCAAAAACTGGAAAATATCCATTGCTCCTCTGGTGTTCATGGTAGTTCTCTTCCTGCTTATGCCGTCGCTGTCAGGCTCCGTGGGAGTGCTTGTGCCGGTGGGGGCGCTCATCGCGATCGGCGCGGCGAGGATACTGTATAAAAAAGGAAAATTATAAAATGTCAGAATATTCACGGCACTGGGGTCAGACCCCTGTTAACAGGGGTCTGACCCCTTCGGGGAAAGGAGTTGCACAATTTTGATTATTTTATCCTTTATACTTGCAATTATAATAATTTTTCTGGCAATACTCCTTGTCAGGGCAGCAATGTTTAAGCCGCATAAAGAGCTGAAGCCCTCCGGGGGCCGAATTGAGCTGGACAATGACAGGATTGTAGACGACATGGTACAGATGATCCGCTGTAAGACGGTTTCCTACAATGATGAGAGTCTGATCGACAAAACGGAGTTTAAGAAATTTCAGGACCTGCTCCCACAGCTTTATCCCAGGGTGCATGAGAAATGCCGGCGAGAGTTCGCAGGCGTAAACGGCATGCTGTATCACTGGAAGGGGAAATCTGCAGATGAGCCCGTGGTACTGATGGCGCACTATGATGTGGTGCCTGTGGAAGAATCGCAGTGGGAGAAGCCTGCGTTTGAGGGAATCGTGGAAGACGGCATGATCTGGGGAAGAGGAACTCTGGATACAAAGGGGACGTTCTGCGGGATCATGGAAGCTGCGGAAAAGCTGATCGCGGATGGATTTGTCCCGGAGCATGATGTTTACTTTGCTTTTTCCGGGCAGGAAGAAATCAACGGACCATCCTGTCCCGCGATCGTGGATCTGTTTGAAGAGCGGGGGATACGCCCGGCGCTCGTAGTGGATGAAGGCGGAGCGGTCGTGGAGAATGTATTTCCGGGGGTAACCCGGGAGTGTGCTCTGATTGGTATTGCGGAAAAAGGTCTTACCAATATTGAGTTTAAGGCGAAGAGTGGAGGGGGGACATGCCTCCATGCCCCCGGTGCATACTATTGTGGGTGAACTGGCTCAGGCTGTAGTGGATGTGGAGAGTCATCCGTTCCCCAGACAGCTTACAAAGCCGGTAAGGGAGATGCTCGATATTCTGGGAAGACATTCCGGATTCGCCTACAAGATTTTATTAACCAATCTCTGGTGTTTGGAAGGACTTTTTGACAAGGTGTGCCGCGCTTCCGGGGGAGAGCTGAATGCGATGATGCGCACCACTTGCGCGGTGACAAAAATGCAGGGAGGAAAAGCGTTTAACGTAATCCCGCCGGCAGCTTCCGTTGGAATGAATCTGAGACTGCTCGGGCAGGATACTGTGGACTCTGCAAAAGCATATCTGGAGAAGACCATTAATAATCCGAACATAGAAGTGTTGGTATTTGAGGGAAGAAATCCATCGGCAGAGTCTGATACTGACTGCAAGGAATATATCCGGCTGTGCCAGGCGGTGAAAGATACATGGCCGGATGCGATCGTATCTCCTTATCTGATGATGGCGTGCAGTGATTCCTGGCACTACTGCCGGATCACGGACCATGTGTATAAGTTCTCGGCAATGAAGCTGTCTAAGAAAGAACGCGGGATGATCCACGGAAATAATGAGCGGGTTCCTGTGGAAACGCTGATCAGGACTGTGGAATTTTATGTGCGGTTAATACAGAAGTGCTGAGTAAATAAATAACTTAAGTATAACGAAAACCCATCAGTGCTTCACTGATGGGTTTTTCGCCGTTTTATAAGTTATCTAAAGGAATGAGAGTAAAGTGCGGCACCTTTAGGTGCCTAAACTTTTATGAGGGGGAAGATAGTTGTCTTATCAACTATCTTGGTTATAGTATAGAGGGAAAATATGACAGAAATGTGAGGGGATTATAAAAGAAGCAGGAAAATTATTAACTAAAACTAAAAAATGCATTAACAGAGCAATGGGGCGGTTCATGATGTAAGGCTGACGCAGAGTGAAAGCAGCAAAAACCCGTAATCCGAAGCTGGCGGGTCTCACTGTTTTTATAAGTTATCTAAAGGAATGAGGGATTATCGAACTGGTTTATATTGTGCGGCAGTTTGGTCTTGTGTCATATTCGCTTTAGGTCATAGACGTTGGATATTGTGACCGGTATCCACGTCTGGTCTGATTCTCTGCATATTGGTACAACTCTTTGGTAATTTGAAATAAAGAAATGTTTCGTTATAACGAAAAGGAAAGATGAATTGCTGATCATTGACAGAGCATTGCCGGCGACAAATAAAAGTGCTAAAATGAAGTCAATAAAAATTTCAGAAATTGGAATTTTTAGAGAAACACTTAGGAGAAAAATAATTGTGAAACGAAAGAAAAATAAGAAAAAACAAAAAAGTTCTTCGTGGGGTGGGGTGCTAAAATCCTATCTGAAAGAATTTTTATTAGGAAATAATATGCTGGATGTGTATGATTGCGATTTAGAGGATGATGAAAATCTGACAAAAGAAGGAAAACGTAAAAAGAATTTGCTTGGGGCAGCTGCTTGGATTTTAGCAGGACTGTATCTTGGTGTGTTACCATTCAGAAATTGGGAAAACGGTATAGAACATCCTATCGTAATAGTAATTATCGAAAGTATGGCAGTTGGGACATTGATACTTGGAGTTTTAAAGCTGAAAAAGGCCTGAAGTTCCGGTAGAAGAGGGGGGGAAACTCTCCCGAAACTGTCCACGGGGCGTCCGGGACAGTTCCATAAACGGCGAAAATCCGCTAACCACAAGGACCAGCGGATTTCGTGTTTTATAAGTTATCTAAAGGAATGAGAGTAAAGTGCGACATCCCGGTCCCCCGGGATGCCAATACTTTATGAGGGGGGAGATAGTTGTTTTATCAACTATCTGTGATTTAGTATAAACAGGAAATGTGTCCAAAGTATGTTTAAACTCTTAAAGAAAAAGAAAATCCCTTATGAAAATCTTAATAGTTTTTGTTAAGAAAATTCGTGCAGATATCAGGCCAATCTGTCTGTATATGAATGATCAAAAGAATCGGCAGAAGCGAGGAAGAGTCAGATCTGTGCAGAATCTGACTCGCTGAGAAACTTTATTTACTTTTGGGACTCTTCATTTAGCTCATCTGCAATCGCAGTGATCAACTGTGGATCCTCACCAAGCAGATCTGCGATTTCATCAGGGGACATACCGCGGTCCAGCATTTTTTGAGTGTGTTCTTTTAGCTTGAGCTCACTGCCCTGCTGAATTCCCTGCTGAATCCCCTGTTGGATCCCTTGACGCAATCCATCCCTGAGAGCGCTGCCCATCAGCGTATTGTAATCTCTCACTGCTTTTTCCCTTGCTTCATATTCCAGGCGCTTCCGCTCATCTGTGCTGAGCTTTAGAAGTTCACTGCATGCCTCTTCAATGTATTCGTCTGTTTTTGCCATTGCGTCGAATTCCTCCTTGGTCTTCCCACTGAAGAACCGCATCCATCGGATGATCCCGTCTTCGCTGCGGGCCTTTGGCGGCAGCTTTTTCAACTCCAGTATATGGAGTTCCATCAGATCGGTGTAAGGCTTTCCGGTTCTGGTATCACAGAAGTTCATTTTGTGATAGCATCTTTTGTCATCCGGGAAATGGATGAAATCTAGGATGCTTACATGGATACATTTTTTGAGTTTTTCATAGGAATCCCCTTTTTTGATCTGACCGGTGTAGAGTCTGCTCAGGTAAAATAAGATCCGGTTTGTCCAGTATGCAAAATAGATAACCTGCATTTCCATGTCAATCCGGGTACCGTCTTCAAGAAGGACCGCTACATCCAGAATCCCCAGCTTTTCATCATGGTATTTCTGAGGAAGGATTGTAGGTATCAGTGTGGTCTCTTTGATTTCCGACGGGTCCCGCCCAAGCAGGGCGGCGATGAAGCCTTTTCGGACCTTTTCATTCTGCATCAGTTCCTTAAAACAGAAATCTACTGTGGGAAGCATTATGAAATTGTTGTCTGCGTGTTCCATAAATAGTTCTCCTTTCCGTGAAAACAATGTCCCATACAGGAAAGGATCTGTTCTGAGTTTATTGTAACTGCAACCGTTTGAAGTGTAAAGAGAGAATCCTTATATATGGGGTGTTTTCCTGTGATTTCATTAACGGGATGGTATCTGGAATACAGAGCCGAAAATGAGAATTGAAGCTGTGTCTGAACCACACCAGATAAACTTTATATCTGGTGTGGAAGCAGAATAACATGACAGAGCGTAATATTCAATAGAATGACAGAATTCATTGCATTTTTCTCAGGCGTTCCTCAAACTGCTTTTCAAAAACCAGTTCTTTGTCTGATCCGGGAACCGGGATATCTATGGTTTCACCTTTCCAGGATGACAGATAGATCGCGTTTGACATCAGCAGGCTTTTCCTTGCCTCTTCCCACGGGGCTGTCAGGTATTCCGGTCGCCCTGAGTTTACGGCAGCAGCAAAGTTCTCTAAAATTTTCTGATAAGCATCCGGTTCTGTTTTCATGGGAAAGCTTTCCCATGTTCCGGAGGGCATTTCAAAATTGTTCCCAAGGGTCGTGCGGTATTCTTTCTCCGGGTGATCCAGCCGGCAGATGCGCACTCCTTCCGGCTGGCAGATAATGAGTCCGTCATCCATGGCGATCTCCAGGCGGTTTACGCCGGGCGCTTCGCCTGTGGAGGCAGTGAAGACGCCGGCAGCGCCGTTCTCCCATTCCAGATAAGCGGTCACCTCATCTTCGACTTCGATGGGGTGATATTTGCCGTTATGGCAGAACGCGCGAGTGCGTACAGGCATGCCGCAGATCCACTGGAGCAGATCCAGGTTATGGGGACACTGGTTGAGGAGTATTCCGCCGCCGTCCAGCTTCCATGTCCCTCTCCAGGAAGAACTCTGGTAATAAGCATTAGAACGGTACCAGTCTGTCACTGTCCAGCTCACCCTTTTTAATCCGCCCAGTTCGCCGCTCTGTACGATCCGTCGGAGCTGCTGATAAGTGGGATAAGTGCGCTGATGGAAGATGTAGGCACAGACAAGATCCTTCGGTCTGGCTTCTTCCATAAACCGTGCCTGGCGGCTGTATATTCCGGCAGGTTTGTCGCAAAGAATGTGCAGTCCCCGCTTCATGGCAGAGATGCTCTGCTCCTCGTGGAGTCTGTGCGGGGTAGCAATAATGACAGCGTCCAGGCTGAGACTTTTGTCATCCACTGCCTGGAATAATGCATCCGCAGAAGGAAAGACCGGAAGGTTTTCCGGCAGTGTAAGTCCCAGTTTCTGAAGCTGCTCCGGATGCACGCGGGTGACTGCGGCGAGTTCCATTTCCGGGATCTGTCCCGTGAGGAGAAGGGCAGCGTACTGACGTCCCATGTTTCCCATACCTATGATTCCTGTTCTGATCGCTGTCATGTCCTTTTATACCTCCTGAGTAGAATTGATATGTGATCCTGATCCGGGCTGTTTCCAGGGGCGCGGACCGGTCTTGATCTGATACCAGTCAGAAGTGGTTCCTGAGCTGGACATCAGCAGGGCGAGATATGCGTCCTCCAGGGCAGAGGAGAAAGGATAGACCTCTCTGCCGCCGTTTACATATTCCTTCATTCCGGCGAGCATCCTGGCGATGGCCGTCTCGTCCTCCGGAAGTCTGCAGACGCCGAATACCGGTGAGTAGAGAGTCTGCCCCTGGAGAGAGACGGACAATACCTCTCCGGTTGACGGATCGCTCTTGATTACAAGGGGAGCCTGGTGCGGAAGATTATTTTCATCCAGATAATAAACCATGTTATTTAAAAGCTTTACCCTTGTCCCGCGCAGCCGGAGAACCCGGTTCCGTATGGGGCTTCGGTACTGCTCGGGAAGGAAATCATAGAAAGCGGCTTTCCCGCTCTCGAATTCCAGAACCGCATGGATCTGCTCTTTTCTTGACACGATTCCGCTGGTCAGGACTTCATACCGCGTGCGTGTCTCCGTTACAGGGAGGAGAAATGACTTTCCCGTGATCCCGGCTTCTTCCAGACCCGTGCCCAGAAGACAGCGGATCATGCCGGCGGCGTGGCAGCCGTGCATAGCGGAAATATCCAGGGATACAGGCTCGCCCAGCATACCGGACCGTGCAAGACGGATCATGGAATCGTACCGGGGATAAAACGGATACTGCTCGGCAATCTGAATGCGGCATCTGGATTTCTCATACAGGTCCCAGAGCATTTCTAACTGCTCAAAAGACAGACCGGCAGGAGTCTCCGAGAGGACGGGGAGGCCATATTGCATCCACCTGGCAGCTGTCTCTGCTATGGAGTTTTCGCTGACAGCGGATACGATAAAATCCGGATCGGAATCTATGACTTCCTGATCGCACGTGACCGTCCGGATGCCGTAATCTTTTCGGAACCGCTCTGCTTTTTCCCGGCTGCGGCAGAGCAGCGCGGTGAGCTCAAACATTTCAGGCAGTGCTTTTGCGATCCGTATGTAAAATAGTGAACGCCAGCCGGAGCCGACGACAGCGTAACGGATTTTTGACATCATTTATCTCCTTCTGTTTAGTTGGAACATTATGATCTGTCTAAAATTTTATCACCGCACAACGGGAAATACAAGATTTGCCCTATGACATGATCAGCGCGGGCGGCAGCGCTGCCAAAGCGGGAGAAAACAGGAACACCGCAGATCCCTGAAAGGATGATCTGCGGTGTCTCTGTGAAGAGCAGCCGTTGGTTTTGCTTTGAAAGGAATACATTTGAATATTATATAAAATATTTACCGCACACGAATCGTATTTCCTGCATAGATGAGATCCGGATTTGAAATCCCGTTTAACGCTGACAGAGCGTTGACCGTGGTGCCGAATTTTACGGCGATGCCGCTTAAGGTATCCCCTGGACGGATAGTGTAATACTGTGCTCCGGAGCCGCCGGAACCTCCGTTTTCAGGGACGCGGATCGTGTTCCCGGCATAGATGAGGTCCGGGTTGGAGATCCCGTTCAGAGAGGAGAGGGCGCTCACCGTAGTCCCGTAACGCTGGGCGATACCGCTTAAGGTGTCCCCGGGCTGGATCACATAGGTGATGTAATCCGGCGATGGGGACGGCGAAGGCGAAGGTGCGGGAGAACTGCCGTCAAGGTAGTTAAGCCCTGCGGCTTTGATCGCGGCAGGGTAATCCACATATCCGATATCCAGGTCCACATCTCCCGATATGCCGGGAATACTGCCCTGGCTTGTGTACTGCCAGATGCCGCAGTTCGTTCCGTCGAAGCTGTCCGCGTAGCGGGCGTACCAGAAGGCGTAGCGCTCCGGGAGGGAACTGCCCAGATAGGTGTCGAGGAAATTGCGGTTTGTATAGAACATGGCATAATAGCCCTTTTCTTCAATCCGGTTACAGAAACTTGTCACGATCTGCTTTGCGAGGGAGGCATTTATGGTCACGCCCTCTCCTGCTGCGTAAGCTACGGATGCCTGCTCGATATCATAGCAGACCGGGTAGTCCAGACGATATCCGGATATGGTGTTCAGACAGCCGTCAGCCTCCTGTACAGCTGTCTGCGGGCTGACTGCATAGCAGAACCAGTAGACACCGATGGGGAGACCGATGCGGTTGCATTCGGATGCATTTCTGTGAAACTGTTTATCAACGGTACCGAAGCCATACCCGGCGCGGAGCATGGCAAACTGGTATCCTACGGCTTTGACCCGCTCCCAGTCAACAGTACCTTGGAATTCACTGACATCAAGTCCTTTTATACTCATAGGAATCAGACCTTTCTATAAATATATTCCCGGTAGGCGTCAGGAAAGAGCCGCCGGGTTTGGTTTAATATATGCGGGAAATTTAACAGGCGTTCAGAGCCCTCTGTATTTATCCATTAAAGTCAGAATATCATCCTTTTCCTATATGATAAAAGGTTATTTATAATATAGAATGGTTTAGATAGAAATAATTTCATTTCTCGGTTGTGGAATCTGGAAAAATCGTCTATACTCTTTAAGGGTATGGACGGTTTTTTGCGAGATAAGCCCGGCAGCCCGCTGCGGATCTGCCGCTGCCAGAGATAAAACAGGAGGAGACAAATGAAAACCAGATCAGGTGAGAGATCAAATGATATACAGAGCAAGATCCTGACGATCCCCAATATCCTTTCCTTTTTCAGGCTCTGCCTTATCCCGGTCATTATGTGGCTGTACTGTGTGGAGGAAAACTACTTTTGGGCAGGGGGGATCCTTATACTTTCAGGTATAACGGATACCGTGGACGGTTTTGTGGCAAGGCGCTTCCACATGGCCAGCGATCTTGGGAAAATGCTGGATCCTGTGGCAGATAAGATGACCCAGGCGGCAATGCTGTTCTGCCTGCTCACCCGTTTCCCGCTTATGATCCTTCCTCTGGCGCTCATGGTTGTGAAGGAAACATTTATGGGCGTTACGGGGCTTCTTATCATCCGAAGGACAGGAAGCGTGTTTGGAGCAGACTGGCATGGGAAGGTCACCACATGGCTGCTTTATGCGATGATGATCCTCCATGTGTTCTGGTTTAATATTCCTGTAACAGTATCAAGGGCGCTGACCGGGGCATGTGTGATCATGATGGTGATTTCTCTGATTCTCTATGGACGCCATAATCTGAAGGCGCTCAAAGATGGGAAGCCGGAATAGAGAAAAGAGAATAAGGATAAAAGCCAGCAGAGGCTCAACGGATAATGCATGCTGTGGCAAAACCAGCTCTTCCGGAACTGACCGGAAGAGCTTTTTTTAATGTAATAATTGAGAAAATTTATCAATTTAATTTTGATTTTGAGAATTATTATTGACAAGCATGAGGAAATCATGTATATATCAGTAGTACTTCTGGGTTAGCTTGTACTAACCTGTTGTTATGTGTGATTCTTTCAGAAAGGGAAAATGGTAAAAAATATGAAAAAAAATCCCATGCGTTTTATATGGCTTTTTTTTGGATTCCTGTCCATGGGGATCGGAGCGGTGGGAGTCGTGCTGCCGGT
>CALWFS010000022.1 GCA_944377705.1 uncultured Mediterraneibacter sp.
CGATTCAAATATAACACAAAAGAGGCTATCCTCGCTTTTTAAATATTCAGTTGTAACACATGTATTGTAATCCTACACTATGATTTTGCTAGAAAAAATTACATTTGTTGACAGTCATACGATCCAATGTTATATTTAAGTAAAATATAAGTAAAATTAATGGCGGGAGGAAACATTGAAATACTAAATACAGGATCTGCGTACAGGCTGCGCAGAGAACGTTTTGTTTTCCGAACGCTGTTTTTTTGCGCAAAAATAAGCTATATAGGTGCAAATGGAGAAGGAGAGTACTATGGATGTTTCATTTTCCGGCTTTTGCCAGCAGGTTTTTTCCAACCCGGTCCTTATGATCACAGTCTTGCTTACGCTGGGAGTTATTTTTGTAAATGGCTGGACTGACGCGCCGAACGCGATCGCTACATGTATTGCAACCCGGTGCCTCAAAGTCAGGACAGCGATCATGATGAGCGCAGTGTTCAATTTCCTTGGCGTGCTTGTGATGACGCATATCAACAGCGCGGTGGCATCCACCATCAGTAATATGGTAGATTTCGGCGGGGAAACCAATGAAGCGCTGATCGCGCTGTGCGCAGCTTTGTTTTCTATTGTGGTATACAGTGTGGCCGCTTCTATATTTGGAATCCCTACCAGTGAGAGCCACAGTCTGATCGCAGGTCTGTCAGGAGCTGCGATCGCTATCCATAACGGTATCGGCGGTATCAATTTCTCGGAGTGGGCAAAGGTCCTCTATGGTCTTGTGCTCAGTCTGGCTCTGGGATTCTTTATGGGCTGGATCATATGTAAGATTATCACTATTATCTGTGCGGCGGCGGACCGGCGTAAGACGGATGGATTTTTCAAGGGAGCGCAGATTTTCGGAGCCGCGTTTATGAGCTTCATGCATGGGGCCCAGGACGGCCAGAAATTTATCGGTGTATTGTTTCTGGGAATCGCTTTCTGCAATGGGCAGAGCAGTGTACAGGGGATGCTGATTCCAGTGTGGCTTATGCTGCTGTGCAGCGTTGTCATGGGTGTGGGTACCAGTGTGGGCGGTGAAAAGATCATTAAATCTGTGGGAATGGATATGGTCAAGCTGGAAAAATTTCAGGGCTTCTCTGCTGACCTGGCGGGCGCGATATGCCTCTTGCTCTCCAGTGTATTCGGCATCCCGGTCTCCACGACTCACACAAAGACCAGCGCCATCATGGGCGTTGGGGCAGTGAAGCGGCTCTCAGCCATCAACTTCGGCGTAGTGAAGGATATGATGCTCACCTGGATCTTCACCTTCCCCGGCTGCGGGCTGATCAGCTTTGTTGTGGCAAAGATCTTCGTCGCAGTATTTTAACGGCTGCTGATAACGAGAACTAAGAATCTATAAATGTCATGTCATAATACATACCAGAGGAGGAAAGGAAAATGGCAAAGAAACAGGATTCATTTTATTTTGATAATTTCATCGCCTGTGCGGAGGATTCCTGCCGGGCGGCAGAGATGCTCAAAGGGACTCTGGAGAATTTCCAGACAGAGGGGCTGCAGACCCGTCTGAACCAGCTCCATGAGATTGAGCATAGCGCGGATATGAAAAAACACGACGTACTGGACCGCCTGGCAAAGGAGTTTCTGCCGCCGATCGAGCGTGAGGATATTGTGTCTCTGTGCCAGAACATCGATAACATTACAGATAAGGTAGAGGACGTCATGCTCAGGGTCTATATGAACAATGTACAGGAGATCGAGCCGGGCGCCCTGCGTATGACGGATGTAGTGATCAGATGCTGCCAGGCGGTGCGGGAACTCCTGGTGGAATTCAAAGATTTCAAACGTTCAAAAAATCTTAAGACTCTGATCATTCGCATTAACGACCTGGAGGAAGAGTCAGATAAGCTTTTCATGCAGAATGTGAGAAATCTTTATACAGAGTCCGAAGATCCCATCCGCATCATTGCGTGGAGAGATATTTATATTTATCTGGAGCGCTGCGCAGATGCTTGTGAGCATGTTGCCGATATGGTGGAAAGCGTAGTTATGAAGAATTCATAAATAGTCCGGGATATGTCAGAACAGGGCAGGTCCGTGCTCCGCAGCACGGACCTGCCGTCATTTTCAGGAGGTTTATCTTGCATTTTAACAGAGCGTATACTAAAATAAAAATGCCCTGTTATATGCAGGGAACATTTTTATGTGCTATTCCAGAATACTCGGAACAGATGTTTATTAAATTATATGCAGCAGGGGAGAAGTAGCATGAGCGATAGTTATAAACCACGTTCACTTATGGAGATCATGAATGACGTGCTGAGTACGGTGCGCGATTATTATGACGCAGAATATGCCTATTATATAGAAAAAGAACAGGGCGATATCGAGACGATCTATGAGTGGTGTGCGGAGAATGTGGAGTGGCAGAGAGACAGGCTGAAACTGTTACCGGAAGACCAGCAGCCGCGCTGGATGAAGGAAGAAATCACGGATACGACATCCGACAGTTACAGCGTTTTTCTCCAGATCAGCGAGGATACGACAGCCATACTGGCTGTTGCCGGCGTGCATCGGGGCGGATGCACCCTGGATCTGATGCGGGCGCTCCTTCCGTATATCCCGCAGGCGATCGCCCTTCAGAAGATGCAGAAGCAGCAGGAATATCTGAGCTACCACGATGATCTTACCGGACTTCTGAACCGCAACAGCCTTGTGGCTTATTTGGATAAAGTGGATGGGCAGGGACTGGCTTCCCTGGGTGCGCTTTCTATTGATATTAACGGATTGAAAAATTTCAATAAAGAATTTGGCAGGGAGTACGGCGATGAGGTCGTGATCCGTGTGGGAGAAGTCCTGGAAGAATATTTCCGAAGCGGAGAAGTCTATCGTCTGACAGGGGACGAATACCTGGTCCTGGTGGAAAATACATCCTACGAAGATTTTACGAAACAGATCTACGCAGCCCATACGAAACTGGACAATATCAGTCTGGGACTCGTGTCCATGGGGTACGCCTGGGAGAAGGTCGATATTGACGTGGACAAGCTGGTTGGCAATGCGGAAGTCATGATGCGCGAGGAAAAGAAAAAATACTATAAAAACCTCAAAAAAGGACATCATGAGCCTATTATCAAGCAGGACCTTTTGGAAGATATCGAGCATGGAAATTTTATTGTCTGCCTGGTCCCGAAGATAGATGTACAGACGGAGAGGATCGCAGGAGCGGAAGCAGTCGTGCGGTATCATCACAAAGATCTGGGAATCGTGGATCCCGGCAAATATATCAATTTGCTGGAAGAGACAAAACTGTCGCACTATCTTGACCTGTATGTGTTCGAGGAGGTGTGCCGGACTCTGCACAGGTGGGAGATCGAGGACATTCCCCTCATTCCCGTTGCCGTGAATTTTGCCGGAGCGACGCTGAGACAGGAAAGCGTTGCGGACAGAATGATGAAGATCATAGAGAAATATCATGTGCGCTGTGAATATCTTGAGGTTGAAGTCTCAGAGTCTGGCAGTGATATGAACCAGGAGATGCTCGCCGAGACGAGCAGCAAGATCCGCAAAGGCAATGTCAGGGTCATTCTGGATCATTTCGGTGCCAAAGATTCCAGTTTCTCTATCTTATCTCTTATGGAGTTTGATGCCCTGAAGCTGGATAAGAGCCTGATCACGAATATCGTGGGGAACAGCCGGAGCCGCATCGTGGCCCAGGCTGTAATCGATATCTGCCGTCAGCTCGGAGCTTCTGTGGAAGCGGCCGGAGTGGAGACCCAGGATCAGTTAAATGTGTTGGGAGAGCTTGGCTGTGACCATGCGCAGGGTGCGCTCTTTAATAAACCGATCACCATAGACACTTTTGAAGTCCGTTACCTGAGAGGTTAGTCATGGTCAGGGCGTGGATCGCGGATGTGAGGCCGCTCTATGAGGAAAAATGTTACAGGAGCTATTATGAAGCTCTCCCGGATTTTCGGAAGAAGAAAGCGGACGCGCTGCGTACTGTGGAAATGAAAGCCCAGAGCGCCGGCGTATGGGCGTTGTGGGAGCGGATCCGCGCTGTACACGGACTGTCGGAGGATTCGGCGTTTAATCTCTCTCATTCCGGGACATATGTTATGTGCGCCGCCGAGCTGGGCGGCAGGCGGGAGCGCGTGGGATGTGACCTGGAGAAGATTGGGGAGCTGAGGGAAAATATTGCGGCACGTTTTTTCTGCCGGGAGGAATACGAGGATATCCTCAATGAAGAGTCAGGAGAAGCAAAGACAGAGCTTTTTTACAGATACTGGGTACTAAAGGAGAGCTTTATGAAGGCAACCGGAAAGGGGATGGCTCTTCCGGCTGATGCTTTCTGTATACGCATGGGAGAACCGCCGGTGCTGATCAGACAGCCGGAGGAGTTCCCGGAACAGTATTATTACGCTGAATTTAAAATAAAAGGGCTTCCTTACAGGATGGCGGTGTGTTCCACGGATCAAGAGATCGATGAAAGGCTGCATACGGAGTTGAAATTATGAGAAAAAAAGTAAATCTTGACCAGAGGCTGAAGCGGGTGTTCCTGAGCGGAGGGGTTGTCGGCGTCATAGCAGGTATTCTGTTTACGGTTTTTGTCGCTGACATCATTATATCAAGAAAAGAAGCAGAATTTGAAAGCCAGAACGCCAAACTGGCACAGGAGAAAGTGGATCTTCAGCATCAGCTTAATAAGTACAATGCTGCGCATAACAATGCGGAGTTTCTGGCTGGGAATGAGGAGGGATGGGCGCTTGTCCTTGTCAATGAGACGCATCCCCTGGATACGTCCTATGCTCCGGCAGAGTTGTATGAAGTGGAGAGCGAACGTTCCGTAGATGCCAGGATCAGGGAGCCGCTTGACCGGATGCTTGCGGACGCCGAGAAGGCGGGGCTGAGCATGTATGTGGCATCAGCTTACCGGTCTTACGACCAGCAGAGGACCGTGTTCAACGCGACGATGCAGGACTGGATCGAGCAGGGCTATATGCCTCTGGACGCTTATGATGAGACGAAAAAATCCGTGGCAGTGCCGGGAACGAGTGAACATGCGACTGGTCTGGCGGTTGATATCATTGCTTCGGAGTACGAGGCTTTGGATGACCGGCAGGGGGAGACAGCAGAGCAGATATGGCTGATGGAGCACTGCTGGGAGTATGGTTTTATCCTCCGTTATCCGCCGGAAAAGGCGGATGTGACAGGGATCATATTTGAGCCCTGGCATTATCGATATGTTGGGGAAGAAGCCGCGAAAGAGATCCATGAGCAGAATATTACTCTTGAGGAATATCTCGGAGAATGATAAGTGAACAGTTTGTTGACGTGCGGAATCGGATTTGCTAGAATAAAACAGTAAAAAATCGGATTTATGAAGCAACGATATTGTTTCTAAATCATGTTTGTACATGTCCTGTCTATATGAACGGCAGGTGTGAGGGAGAGTAACGATATACGTAAGGAGGAAAGAAGACCATGGAAGATTTAACGTTTGGGGAACAGGTCAAGATCATCCTGGGGAGAAAAGGGATGACAATCAAACAGCTTGCTGAACTGATCGAAGAGAAGACCGGAAAAAAGATGTCAAGGCAGAACCTTACACAGCGGCTTGGCAGGGACAATTTTCAGGAGCAGGATATGCGGATGATCGCAGGTATCCTGGAATGCCCTTTCCGCCTCAGCATCATGTCCGTGGACGTACAGCCCCAGAGGAGCACAGCGGCGCTGGAGAGAGCGGCTGCTGCCCGTACGGAGTCCGTGGAGCGAAGGACAGATACAGCGGCAGAACAGGCCGCGGAGACTTTATCAGAGATTGAGACAGAGACAACAGAGGAAGCGGCTCCTACGGCGCAGGAGAAGGCGCCGGCTGTCCGGGAGGAGGATACTGCTTCCGGCGAGCGGGATATGACGATCGGGGAGCTCTATGACATGCACCGAGAGCTGACAGAGCTGGAAGAGAGCATAAAGGCCGGAGAGCCAGTGGAAGAGATCCGCAAAGAGCTGGAGAGACCGAAGAGGGAAGGTATCCTGCGGGGAGGCCTTTTCCTGCGGAGAAAACAGAATAAGAATACCGCTGCGCCGGCTGCTGAAAATGAAGAGTCAGCAGAGGCTGCTCCCGACAAGACCATGACGGCTTCGGGCGGAACTGATATGGATCCAAAGTTCGAGGAAGAAATGGAGAAAGAAGATACAGCAGCCGGCCTGGATCCCGTGCAGACAGAGGAAGAACTCCGGGAAGAGACCGCCGTCAGGGAAGAAGATGACTTTGAGCCGGTGATCCCGCAGCATGACTTGGAAGAAGACGCGGCGGCAGGTGAGATCAATCCCTATACCGGAAGAGAGTACCAATCCAACAGTGTGCGCATGCATCCGACCAGGATCGGATATGTGCAGGTCTATGACCGCGCTATCCACAAATGGACAGATATGACCGAGTGGGCGTTCCTCGGTCTTCAGGAACGCAGGAAAGCGCTTCTCGGGAAAGCGTATGAGCCCCCGATCTATCTGGACTGACATGGGAATTTTTGACAGGATCTGTTGCTGCACACAACAGAAAATAAATATGGGAAAATACAGCCTTCACCCCGCAGCAATGCCTGCGGGGTGAAACGTATCAGGAAGGAGGAGACGCGATGGAATGGAAAACCCTTCTGTCCGCAAACAGAGAGCGAGAGAATCCGCATAAGCAGCGGTCGTCAGATCTCAGGAGCGAGTTTGAGAAAGATTATCACAGAATTATAGGGAGCGCGTCGTTCCGCAGGCTCCAGGATAAGACCCAGGTATTCCCTCTTGATAAAAGTGATTTTATCCGTACAAGACTAACCCACTCTCTGGAGGTTTCTTCCCTGGGGAAATCCCTGGGACAGAACATAGGGGAAAATATCCTGAAATACAGGAAAAATTCCGGATTTACACCGCATATGAAGGAAGATATCTCCCATATCCTGGAGTGTGCGGGGCTGATCCATGATATCGGAAATCCTCCGTTCGGTCATTTCGGGGAGATCGCGATCAGAGAATGGTTTGCAAGGAATCTGCCCCTCCTCACCTTTCGCGGACGCCCGGTAGAGGAGCTGCTGAATGAGCAGATGAAGCAGGATCTCCTTCATTTTGAGGGAAACGCCCAGGCTCTGCGCCTGGTCACAAAACTGCATTATCTCGTGGATGAGCACGGCATGAATCTGACATATGCCCTCCTCAATACGATCATTAAATATCCGGCGGCCTCCACAGAGATCAATGAGGAAAGCGGCAATATCAAAGACAAAAAAATGGGATATTATCTGGCAGATGAAAAAATCTTCCGCAGCGTGACAGAAGCGACCGGAGCGGGAAATAACAGACATCCCTTGACTTATATACTGGAAGCGGCGGATGACCTGGCATACAAGACGGCAGATATTGAGGACGCTTTTGTTAAAGGTTTTATCTCTTATTATACGCTGGAGCGCGAACTGGCAGGCCTGGAACAGTCGATTCCCCAGTCGTCTTTCCGCCCGTTCGAAAAGCTGCGTCAGCTCTATGAGCGGGGCATCGGGAAAGGCGTAAGCAATCCGGAGTCCTACGCGGTGAAGAACTGGCTCGTGAGCGCCCAGGGCTTCCTCATCAGCTGCGCGACCTTTGGGTTTACTTCAAATTATGACAGGATCATGGAGGGAACATTCTGCCGCGATCTCTTCCACGGCACGTACGGAGAAAAGCTCATGGACCTGCTGGGAGATATGGCATATCGGTATGTATTCTCGTCAATGTCGATCTATAAGATGGAGGTCTCGGAATCCCCTATTCTGAACGATCTGATGGATAAGCTGGTACATGCAGTCCTGTATTATGATACGGAAGAGTCTCAGGATACGATTGATAGGAGGGTAGTTTCCTTTATCTCTGATAATTATAAAAATGCATATAAACTTCAGGCCCAGGGAAAGAGCGAGGAGGAGAAGCTCTATCTGCGCCTCCTCCTCGTGACAGACTATGTGTGCGGTATGACAGACAGCTATGCAAAGCGTCTGTATCAGGAAATGAACGGGATGTTCTGACGGACTATTGCGCGGAAGAATCGGACGTGCCGTCCGAACCCGCGTTCATTGATCCTGCGTGTATGCGGCAGGAGCCTACGCAGCGGCACCAGTGCCCGAAGTCGCTGTTGTCGCTGCGTTCCTCCGGGGCAAGCTCGGGGAAGGAGGCAAAGGAGCGGGTAAATCTTGGGAATCCGAACAGATCTGCTGCACGTGCTTCCTGAGGGGCATAGATGCCGGGAACACCCAGCCATGTGCGTCCGCCATCTTCGATCAGCATAAGATGATTGTAATTATGGTAACCATGGAGCAGAAAACTGTTGTTCGCAAGCGGCCAGAATCTCCGGGGAAGCCGGGCAATATCTGAGCGCTGGATCTTTTCCGCTGAAGACTGAGGCGGTGCTTCAGGCTGAAGCGGTGTTTCTGTCTGAGCCGGCTCTTCTGTCTGAGCCGGTGTTTCTGTCTGAGCCGGCGCTTCGTTCTGAGTCGATGTTTCTGTCTGAGCCGGCGCCTCGTTCTGAGCTGGTGTTTCGATCTGAGCCGGCGTCTCTGTCTGTCCTGACACCCCAGGCTGATCTGGTGTTTCAGGAGTTTCGGATATTTCAGACTCCTCGGCGGCACGTACGTCCGGGCGGGACGCCTCCCGGGAGGGGATCCGCATCCTGCTGATGTCTACATCAAAAAACAGGTCCGAAGCCATCCAGAAAAGGGGATGTCTGCTGCCGGGCAGACAGATCAGAAACCCGTTGATCTGCGCCAGGGAACGTCCCTCAGGGAAGGATGTTTCGGATATAGGCAGGCGGGCGGATATATTTCTTCTAAAGCAGTTCAGGACAGCGATCTGTTCTGCGATCAGATCCCTGTCATCCCGATAAAAGGCGTAGAGCTCCAGTGATGCACCGTTGCCTGCCGGAATGCCCGCGGCGTGAATCTGCAGGATGCAGGAGCGGTAATGTCTGGCGGTTTTGATGAAGCCTACATTCCGCCTGCGTTTATTGTTTTCGTATTCGTATAAATAAAATGTGCCGGTATTCATAGATTATAGTTGCCTCTGGTCTTGTCTTTTTCAGTCTAGTTTATTCGCTGACAGAGAGAAAAAGAACAGAGCATGGAAGGAATGTTATGGGAATTTTGCACCAGGAAAAAATCACAGATCAGGCTGAGATTCAGAAAAAGATCGATGAAAAATATATGCGTCAGGCGATTCTTCAGGCGAAGAAGGCATATGACCTGGATGAGACGCCTATTGGCTGCGTTATCGTCCACGAAGGAAAAGTCATAGGAAGAGGATATAACAGAAGAAACACAGACAAGAATCCTCTCGCGCATGCAGAGATTACTGCTATACGGAAGGCGAGCAGAAAGATCGGGGACTGGAGGCTGGAAGAGTGTACTCTGTATGTGACATTGGAGCCGTGCCAGATGTGCGCGGGAGCGATTATACAGTCGCGGATCGAGAGAGTTGTATTAGGGTGTATGAACCCCAAAGCGGGATGTGCCGGATCGGTCCTGAACCTTCTGGATATGAAAGAGTTTAACCATCAGGTACAGCTTGAGATCGGAGTTTTGGGAGAAGAATGCAGCGCGCTGATGAAAACTTTTTTTAAGGAGCTTCGCATGAAGCAGAAGATGAAAAAGAAGAGTCTTGCAGAATGATCTTTTTTTTCGTGCATTGCGCTTCGAACTTGACCAACAGACGTTACCCCGGCAGTTAACTCAGCCCAGGCACCCTCACGGCACCCGGGAGGTCCTGCTTAGTGCTGCTCCGTTCCCGACCTGACACGGTTCACAAGTTCCCGTCGCGTGAGACCCGGACATCAACGTCACTTACCGGGGGCAGCCCTGCCGGCTGCCGCCCTCTGCGCAATATCACCCCTGCTATAGCGGATTGCAGGTACAAGGTACCGCTAACACCCCGGCTGCACGAGTCTTAATTTTACATGGTTTTCTGTAAAATGTCAATGGCAGGGAGAGATTTGTAACAGGTTTGTAACAGTTCTGTCTGTACTGCCTGTAAAAATTTGCCTCATACCCTGTTTAGTGCTAAAATCTCTTGTATGACCAGAGAAACGGAGCGTTGAAATGAAAGTGCTTTTAGCGGCGGTGAACGCCAAATATATCCATTCCAATCTTGCTGTATACAGCCTTAGGGCATATGCGAGGCAGTATCGGGAGGAGATTGAGATTGCAGAGTATACGATCAATCAGACCATAGATGATATATTGATGGATCTTTACTTAAGACAGCCGGACGTGCTGTGTGTTTCCTGTTATCTGTGGAACATCACATACACGAGGCAGATCGTGGCAGAGGTGTCGAAGATCCTGCCGCGTACACAGATCTGGCTGGGCGGTCCCGAGGTGTCTTATGACGCGGCTGATGTTCTGAAAAGATATCCCGGCGTGGCAGGCGTTATGCGCGGGGAGGGAGAAGCCACATTTGCGGAATTGTTGGAATATTGGAAGAAGCAGGACTGCGGGAATGAGAAGGGGACTCTTTCAGAAATAAAGGGCATTGTTTACCGGGCTGAAAGCGGAGAGATCCGGGAGAATCCCCTCCGTCCTGTCCTTGACCTGAGCAGCGTGCCTTTTGTCTATGGTCATATCGAGGATTTTAGGAATCGGATCATTTACTATGAGTCCAGCAGGGGCTGCCCGTTTTCATGCAGTTACTGTCTGTCTTCCATTGATAAGTGCCTGCGGTTTCGGGATATGGGCATTGTGAAGGAAGAGCTGCAGTTTTTTATTGATCATGAAGTGCCTCAGGTAAAATTTGTTGACCGGACGTTTAACTGCCGGCACGACCATGCCATGGAGGTGTGGACCTATATTAAAGAGCATGACAGAGGGATCACCAATTTCCACTTTGAGGTGGCAGCAGATCTGCTGAATGAGGCGGAGATCCGCCTGATCCGGAGCATGCGTCCCGGGCTGATCCAGCTTGAGATCGGCGTGCAGTCGGCCAATGATGAGACCCTGCGGGAGATCAGAAGGTCCATGGATCTGGACAAGGTAAGAGACAGAGTGGACCGGATCCGGAAGGGCGGGAATGTGCACCAGCACCTGGACTTGATCGCCGGGCTCCCGTATGAGGGATATGAAAGTTTTGCTCGGTCTTTTGACGCGGTATATGCCATGAAGCCGGAGCAGCTTCAGCTTGGCTTTTTGAAAGTGCTTAAGGGATCCCTTATGCATGAAAGGGCGGAGGAGTATGGGCTTGTATACCAGGAACGTCCGCCCTATGAGGTGCTTAAGACAAAATGGCTGTCTTACGGGGAGATCATTCGGCTGAAGCGGGTAGAAGAAATGACAGAGGTCTATTATAACAGCGGTCAGTTCCGGCATACAATGGAATATCTCCGGCGGAAGTTCGCTTCGCCGTTTTCCATGTACGAGGCGCTGGCCGGGTATTATGAAGAGAACGGACTTCTGGGAGTGCAGCACTCCCGCCTTGCGCGATACGAGATACTCAGCCGCTTTGCCGGGGGGTATCTGGCTGACTTGGCGGAGAAGAAAGAATGCATGCAGTGGTTGACATTGGACCTGTATATGAGGGATAATGTGAAAAACCGGCCGGCGTTTCTGGGAGAGGAGCAGACGACGAAGGAAGAGGCAGCTGCATTCTATAAAAAGGAGGCGCAGGAGTACCGTTATCTGAAAGGCTATGAAGGGTATGACAGCAGACAGATGCGGAAGATGACTCATATGGAGCGCCTGAGAGGCAAGCTTCTTCTCTTTGATTACAGAAAGAGAAATCCCCTTACAGGAGACGCGGCAGTTTATGAAGTAAAGGAGTAGAGATCCATGAATTTTTATGATAAAAGAGTAAGGCGCATCATATCTATTATCATTATCGTAATTGTGGCGGCAATGGTGCTCACTATGGTCCTGCCATATATTGCGTGAGAACAGGCAGGAGTGAACGAGGGTGGCGGAAGTCAGGAAAAAGAAGAGACGAAGACAGTCAGGGCGGAAAAGAATGACAGAACAGAATAAAAAGGCAGTCCTGCTCATTGCGGGGCTTGTGTTTTTCGCGCTCCTGGTGATTATAGGAATCAATGTGATGTTCCGTATGACGATTTCCAGATATGATCCGGATATCATTGTTTCCGGGGTGACAGTGGGAGGAACGGACGTGTCCGGGATGAACGCGTCTCAGGCAGAGGCGGCGGTCAAAAAGGCAGCGGAAGATTATGCATCAGGCAGCATCATCATGCTGGAACTGGACGGGGAACGCGGAACAGAGGCAGCGCTGTCGGAGCTGGGCATGTATGCCGCGGATTTGGATTCTGTTATCCGAAAGGCGCTTGACTACGGGAAGAAGGGAAACCCTCTTACCTGCTACAAGATCTTGAAGCGTGTAGAGAAAAATGAAAATGAAAAAGACTTTCCCATAAAGTATGAAGTCTCGGAGGAGTCGGCAGGCAGTGTTCTGGAAGAAAAGCTTGCCGGGATCCTGAGAGCGCCTGAAGACGCAAAGCTGACCCAGAGCGGTGGTGAGACGGTGATCACGGAGGATGTGCCGGGAGAAAAAGCGGACATCAAAAAGACCGTGGAAAACATCAACCGTCTGATCGCAGACGAACGGGATAATGCAGACGCTGAAGGCTCGGCAGGGAAAATGCGCGGCGGCGCGGCTGCTGTTGTGGCGGCTGCAGAGGCGGAGGCGGATATCACTTCCGAGGATCTGGCGGGGCTTACAGACGTGCTGGGGACCTTTACGACCTATTACGGAGAGAGTGACGATGGCAGGACGCTGAATGTAGAATCCGGCGCGAATCATATCGGGGGAACGTTTGTGCAGCCGGGAGAGGAAGTATCCGCGGATGACCTGATGGCTCCCTATACAGAGGGAAACGGATATGCCATGGCAGCTTCCTATGAGAATAATGAGGTTGTGGAATCCATGGGCGGAGGGGTCTGCCAGGTATCGACTACGCTGTACAATGCACTGCTCCTCGCAGAACTTGAGATCACGGAGCGGTATGAACATTCGATGCTGGTATCTTATGTGGAGCCCTCCATGGACGCGGCCATCGCGGATGACGTGAAGGATCTGAAATTCCGCAATAATATGGAAACTCCGGTCTATATTGAAGCGGCACTGGCAGGAGGAAATCTTACTTTTAATATTTACGGGAAGGAAGCACGCCCGGAAGGGCGGACTGTTGAATATATCAGCGAGACGCTGGAGACCGTGGAATCTGACGAGACAAGATATGTGGCGACAGAGGATCCGGTGGGTACAATGTATACCCGGGATAACGGGCATACCGGACTGAAGGCGCAGCTCTGGAAAGTGGTCTGTGAGGATGGCGCGGAAGTGAGCCGGGAGGCGGTCAATTACAGTACCTACCTGGCATCGGGAAAGACAGTTGCCGTGGGTACTTTCTCAGAGAATGAAGAGATATCGGCAAAGATTAATGCGGCAGTGGAGTCGCAGGACGAGGCGCAGATCAATGCTGTGATCGCCGAAGCAGCCGGCGGCGGGACCCAGGAGGAAGAGCGCTCCGACGGAGAAAATTAGAAAGGCAATGGACATATGAGATATGGCAGACTGACGCAGACCGCATGGCAGCGTTCTGTCAGGAGACAACTGCATAATAGAGAGAAAGACGTGTTATTCGGACCGTCGCCCTGGGAGGAATGTTCCGGCATTGCGGGTGAAAGCGGAGTATCTTTTCTGTGGGCAGATGCCTATACTGCGGGAAATTCTGTGCATACCGGGTATTATGCAGTTCTGCGCGCGGCAGGGGAACTGGCGGCAAAAGGCGCGCGTGCATCCTGCGTATCCGTGCGGATTCTGTTCCCTCCGGAGGCGGAGGAAGAGGATCTGAAGGCAGTCACAGCGGGCATTGAGGAAGCCTGCAGCCGGATGGACCTCCAGGTGACGTCCCTTCAGGGGGAGACGTCCTGCGCGGCGGAGAGAATCATCGTCCTTGCGACTGCAGCAGGGCGGTTTCATGGAAAAAATGAGCAAGATGCAGGATTGACCGGGCAGATCGGGATTACAGGTCAGCAAAAGCATAGGGAGACCGCCGGGCAGGAGATCGTATTCTGCGGGTACGCCGGGCTGGAGGGGATGCTCCGGATCCTGGATGAGTCAGATGACGAGCTTGGGACCCGGTTTGTCCCGGATTTTCTCAGAAAGGCGAAAAACCTGGCGGACCGGCTGGTGATGCCGGAGCAGATCCTTCCTCTCTTTGATGCCGGCGTCACGGCAGTCTTCCAGGCGGGAAGCGGAGGAATACTGGCGGCGCTGTGGGAGATGGCGGAGACACTGAACATCGGATTCGAGGCGGCTATGTCAGAGATCAGCATGAAGCAGGAGACTGTGGAGATCTGTGAGTTTTATCGGCTGAATCCTTATCAGATGACGTCTTCGGGAAGCTATCTTATTGTGACAGAGGATGCCCCAAAGGTAATAGAGATTCTGGAAAAGGCGGGGGCGCGAGCCGGAAGGCTTGGGGTCGCAAAGGCGCGGAATGCGCGTGTGATCACAAGCGGAGAAGAGGTAAGATATCTGGACAGGCCCGCGCCGGATGAGCTGGAGCTCTGGATGGCAGGCCGAAAACAGACTGATGTAAGATAGATAAACAAGAAATTCAGCAAAAAAATTCAGCAAAAACAAAAAAGCAGGAGGAATTGCTATGAACGAAAAAAAAGAAGCCCTCAGAATTGAAATCCTGAAATATATCGAGAAACACAGCCGGGCAGATCTTGGAGAACTGGCTGTCCTGCTGGGTGCGGAAGAGGCAGAAGTGGCGAATGAGATGGCGGAGATGGAGAAGGAAAAGATCATCTGCGGATACCATACACTGATCGACTGGGACAAGACCGGTCTGGAGAAAGTGACCGCGCTGATCGAAGTGCGGGTCACACCTCAGAGGGACAGAGGCTTTGACCGGATCGCAGAGCGGTTATACAATTATCCGGAGGTATATGCAGTCTACCTGATCTCCGGCAGCTATGACCTGCTGGTGACAATGGAAGGAAAGACTCTGAAGGAGGTTTCCCGCTTCGTGTCGGAGAAACTGTCTCCGCTGGATGGAGTTCTGAGTACTGCGACACATTTTATACTTAAGAAATATAAGGACCACGGAACTGTTATGGTGACGAAGAAAGAGTCAGAAAGGATACCGGTGACACTGTAATGAGAAATCCATTATCAAAAAAGATCGTTGATATACAGCCTTCCGGAATCCGCAAGTTCTTCGACGTGGCAAATGAGATGAAGGACGCGATCTCCCTTGGGGTGGGAGAGCCGGATTTCGACACGCCGTGGAGGATCCGGGAAGAAGGTATTTTTACACTTGAAAAGGGCAGGACCTTTTATACATCCAACGCAGGCTTAAAGGAACTCAGGCAGGAGATCTGCCGTTATCTGGAAAGGAAGATCCATGTCTCCTACGATCCCATCAAGGAGACGCTGATCACGGTGGGCGGAAGCGAGGCGATCGATGTCGGACTGCGGTGCATGCTCGACCCGGGAGACGAAGTGCTGATCCCGCAGCCAAGTTATGTCTCCTATCTGCCGTGCACGATCATGGCAGACGGAGTGCCGGTGGTGGTGCCCCTTCAGCCTGAGAATGAGTTTAAGCTCACAGTGGCAGACCTGGAGAAGTACACGACCGAGAAGACAAAGATCCTGATTATGCCTTTCCCGAATAATCCCACGGGATCCATTATGACAAAAGAAGATCTGAGGCCAGTGGCAGAGTTTGTAAAAGAGCATGACCTTTATGTTCTGTCAGATGAGATTTATTCTGAGCTTACTTATAAGACACAGCATGTATCCATCGCATCCCTTCCGGGAATGAGGGAGAGGACACTGGTGATCAACGGGTTCTCCAAGGGATTTGCAATGACAGGATGGAGGCTCGGATACTGCTGCGGACCGGAGGTGCTGATCGAGCAGATGACAAAGCTCCACCAGTTTGCCATTATGTGCGCTCCTACCAACAGTCAGTACGCAGCGGTGGAAGGCCTGAGAAACTGCGAGGACGAGGTGGAGGAGATGAGGAAGTCCTATGATCAGAGAAGGCGTTTCCTCATGCATGAATTCGCGCGGATGGGACTGGAGTGCTTTGAGCCGTTCGGCGCGTTCTATGTATTTCCGAGTATCCGTGAGTTCGGTATGTCCTCAGAAGAGTTTGCCACGAGACTTCTGGAGGAGGAGAAGGTGGCGGTCGTCCCGGGAACCGCTTTCGGTGAGTGCGGGGAGGGATTTCTGAGGATCTCCTATGCGTATTCTCTGGAAGACTTAAAAGAAGCTCTCGGTCGTCTGGAGAGTTTTATCCGGAAACTCAGGAAAGAACAAGCGTAAAGGGGTGTGGATCAGCTATGCTGAATATTGTACTCCTTGAGCCGGAAATCCCGGCTAATACAGGAAATATCGGAAGAACCTGCGTGGCGGCAGGGGCAAGGCTGCATCTGATCGAGCCGCTAGGATTCAGTCTTTCGGAAAAGGCGCTGAAGCGTGCGGGGATGGACTACTGGAAATCCCTGGATGTGACAACCTATATTGATTACCAGGATTTTCTCGACAGAAATCCCGGAGCAAAGATCTATATGGCGACCACAAAAGCGCGAAAAGTATATACAGAGGCCTCCTATGAGCCGGACTGTTACATTATGTTCGGAAAAGAGAGTGCCGGGATCCCGGAGGAAATTCTTGTGGAGAATAAGGAAAATTGTGTCAGGATTCCCATGATAGGAGATATCCGGTCGCTGAATCTCGGCAATTCTGCTGCTATTATTCTGTATGAAGCGCTGCGCCAGAATGGATTTAAAGGAATGGAAACGCAAGGAGACCTGCATCGCCTGAAATGGTGAGGCAGGTCTTTTGTTTTTGGAAAATTTATGAGTTGAGGTGTTCGACCAAATGGACGAATTCGTCCATCTCCCGGGTACGCCATTTTTCTTTGTGGGAGAAGATCTGCAGGTAGAGTGTGACATGGAAGTCGGGC
>CALWFS010000023.1 GCA_944377705.1 uncultured Mediterraneibacter sp.
AGCATCAGTATCTTTTATAATGATGATTTTAGTAAAAATGAAGAAGGGGAAGAGTGGGACAGGCAGATACGGATCACCCTCTAATATGGAAACTTTCTTTTCAGAAAAAAGATATTTTGCGGATGTTTTTACCTCGACAAATCTCTATCTCCTGTGCTATCATGCAGTCAAAGCATTATATTTCTATCAGCTGTATTTCTTAGCGGAGCAGCAGCCGCATCGAGGGTCTGAAACACATCGGAAGATAATCTCAATGCTTTTATTTCCAAATTTACAAAAGCAGAGAGGTATCTTTTCTAGGGATGAGATAAGCCTCTTTGCACCATTTCAGGAAGGAGGCGTATCTATGACCGATACGAACGCGGCCAATGTCAGCCGTATCTATAAATCGACAGTGTTTATTATGCTGTCCGATCTGTATGCCTTTAAGGAAGAGGAATGTAAACTGGAGCTTAAGGCAGAACTCCTGAATATCTGCGGGGACAATAACAAAGCATAAGGCGGAGGTGAGGACAGTGAATATATTTGAATACGATCAGGAAAAGCACATAAAGCTGGAGTGGAAACAGGCGTGGGAGGAAGGCAGAGAAGCTGGAATTACCGAAGGTAAGGCTGCCGGCAAGGCCGAAGGTGAAAAACTCCTGCTGACAAAACAGATACAGAAGAAACTCCTGCGTGGGAAAACGCCTGCCCAGATTGCGGACGAGCTGGAAGAGGATCAATCCGTAATAAAGGAGCTGATTAAGGGAATCGGAAATCAGAACGGTTTTTAAATGCCATAAGGTTGTGTCATAAGAATGATGAAAACCCGCTAACCACAAGGGATAGCGGGTTTCATGTTTTGTTGCCCGGATATTTACAGATATCTGTTTTTCTCTTTTAAATCGGGGATAATATATGAAGAAAAATAAACAGGAGGTATATATGGAAGAAAGAGTAAAACAGTATATCCAATATTTAGAACAGGAGGAAAAAAGTGAGGCTACCCGGCGTCAGTACAAAAGGGACATCCTGCATTTCTTAAGCTTTGCGGTCGGACAGGACCTCACAAGGGAGCTGGTCCTCCGGTACAAAGAGAAGCTGCAGGCTGAGCACCGGGCCAGCAGCGTCAATGTCAAGCTGGCGGCGTTAAACGGTTTCTTTACATTTCTGGAAAGAGACGACTTGCGAGTGAAACGTCTGCGGGTGCAGAAGCGTCCTTTCATCCCCAGGGAAAAGGAGCTGACTAAGGCGGAATACCTCCGGCTGCTGGAAGCGGCGAGGCAAAAGAAAAACGAGAAGCTCCGGCTGCTCCTGGAGACCATCTGCGGCACCGGCATTCGGGTATCGGAGTTGAAATACATCACTGCCGAAGCAGTCCATCAGGGAGAGGCGGTGATCCGGCTCAAGGGCAAGATCCGCATAGTCCTTATTTGTGGGAAATTAAGAAAAACGCTCAAAGAATACCTCAGAAGAAGAAAAATCATGTCTGGTCCGGTATTTGTCACGAAACACGGAAATCCATTGGATCGTTCAAACATCTGGAAGATGATGAAATCTCTGTGCAGGGACGCAGGCGTGGCAAGTCAGAAAGTGTTCCCTCACAACCTGCGGCATCTGTTCGCACGGTGTTTTTACAAGATTGATAAGGACATCGCAAGACTGGCGGACATTTTGGGACACAGCAGTATAGACACGACGCGGATCTATATCATGTCCTCAGAATATGAGCCGCGGAAACGGCTGGACGCCCTTGGGCTGGTAGTATGATGGGGAAATAAAAAACCACATAACAGTGGTTATGTGGTATCCCGAATGAATCATCTACATAGATAATTGTTTATTACATTATATGTGAATCGACTTATTTTGGCAAGAGGTAAATAAAAATTTCTCTAATTTGTAAAATTTGGCAATAAAAAGTCATCCTTTTCCGTTTTTTGTAATAAAAACAGATAAGGATTTTTTTCTGCGCTTTTTTGTTGCCATGCCGTAGTGTATATATGCTGTCACGCATGTCCATACGGTCCGATCTGACAGTACGGATACCACATAACCACTGTTATGTGGTATCCGTACTGGATGAGAGGCGCATGGGCAGTTGTGTTTTTTATAGGGTTAAGTGATACCTGACAAACCGGGTATAAATAAAGGTATCAGACCGGTAACAGATTATTTTGAATTCGATAGAGAGGAAAAGGACTATGCAGCTGAAACTGACGACGGACTATGCCATCCGCACCCTGATGTATCTTGCGGGAGAAGGTGGCATCGTGCCTATTGCCGAGATTGCGGAAGGAATGGACATACCTGAAAAATACTTGAACCGCATAGGGCTGATGCTGCGTGACGAGGGACTGATCACAACCCACAGAGGGCAGTACGGCGGTTATAGTATTGGCAGACCCCCGGAGAAAATACAGCTCTATGATGTGGTCTCGTTGGTAGAAGGCACTGTTGCCCTCAATCGCTGTCTGGAAGAGGACGGCTACTGCGGACGGGGCGCTACACGCTGCTGTACTGTATACAGGTGCTATTCCGTGATGCAGAGAAAATGGGAGAACTTCTTAAGGGGCGTAACTATTGCGAGTCTGCTGGAAGAGATGAGCGAGGAAGAGATCGAGAAGCGAATCGATTGTGGTCCCGGTCAGGTCAGGGGAGAGCCCCATGATCTGATATTCAATAGAAAGGCGTTCGGAGTAATATGAAAAGATTAATTCGGATCAAGGAGATAAATATAAGGAGAGGAGGTTGGAGAAATTCAGATGTATAAGAAAAGAAGATTTAAACCGATACAAAAAAAGATGATATCGCTGGGACTGGCTGCCGCAATGCTGATGGCTGTGCCAAGCCAGAACATGCTGTCCTATGCAATGACTGATCAGAGCGTCCAGGATGAGGATGTTCAGGAGCAGAGCGTGGAAAGTGAAAGCGGCTATCGTCTCTATGCAGATGAACTGACTTCCGCTTCCGGGGCCGTCAAAGGTGATATGACAGAAGTCCTTCCGGGATATGAGATCATAAATGTGAAACTGCCGGATGGAAGCCTTGCAAAGCCCGAGGAAGTAAACTTTCCTGTAACGGAAAGCGGAGACTATGTTTTTGAAGTTATCTATCATTCCGCATCCAATGGTACTGACCCGGCTAAAACCGCAGAAGAGCAGAGCCTGGAGCAGGGGGTGGAGGAACAAAGCACTTCCGACGCCCTGCCGGAATCAGCAGGAGATACGGAAAGTGAGGAGCTGACCCTGACGGTTACATTGCCGGAGGAAGAGGCAACAGAAGAGCCTGCTTCGGAGGAAAGGGCGGAACCTGTGGAGGAGGAAATTCAAAGCGCAGAAAGTGAACAGCAGGAGGTGGCAGTAAGCAATGCACCGATTTCCCTGCAGACCATACCTAATGTTTCTGCTCGGGCGACAGAGGGAGCGGAATGGGATACAGAGTTTGATTACTATGGCTCAAGACTGAACTGGACAAGAGATAGGTTTAAAAACTACACGACATACTGGGGGAGTACAGGCGGAATGAATTACGCAGGTGATGACCAGTCCTTGACGGGATCGAACACCAACTACAGACAAGGTGACAATGGCTATGCCCTGTCAAGCGCCGATACACCAACCTTCCGCTGGGGATATTATAACAGGACTGGTTCAACATATAACTGGATTCAGTATTCTCAGGGGTTTTCAGATATTTCTGTCAATCTCAGCAAAGATTTTGCGCTGGGGGGTACGATGATAATAGGCAGTGCCTTTGGCAGTCTTGATCCTGATTCAGAGGGGGCTAAAAGAGGGTACGCAGGTTTGGGAGGCACAGGGTTAGTTGCCGATGGCGGCTTGACCATTTCTCTACTTCCCACAGGCAGACAAAATGAAATTATAGCTTCGTCGTCTAATGGATTAAGTGGTGTACAGCGTCTGGGAGCATATGGGGTATTCAAAGATGCAATTATCATGGAATTTGATGTTGGTCATCAAAATGGATATGCTTCAATTACCGGCAGTACTGCACCAAGTTTCCATATCATGAATCCGGAGGCTGAATTGCAAAGAGTAGGAGACTATCGAATATACAATAGTGATTTGAGCGGTTTAGAATTAGGTGGCCATGATAATATTTTCTATAGTAAATATAAATTTCCGTCTGTAGCGTCACAGTCACATATCGGAATCTCAGTAACCGGAGCTAACGGTTATGTAAATTCGGAGGATAGATCATCAGAAAGAAGGTTTATCTGGGGTGGAGATACAGGATCATTTGATTATAAAATTGAGTATCGTGCAGGCGAAGGAAAGATGTACTATAGCGTACGTCATACGGGCACTGGTACTTGGGAATATGTAACAGAATGTACAATACCTACGGCTTATCGTAATAAACAGTATACCGTTGCCGCGTCTTTTAGCGCTATTTATCAGGACTCAAGTAAATTTACAAGTTCTGGCGGATATTTCAATGGTGCAACTAATGCTAATACGGGTAGCGGAATTGGCCCCGGGCAAATGGAGTTAACTATCCAAGGTGTTTATTCACAGCCTGCACTGGAAAATCTAGATAATCAGGTAGTATTTATGGAAAATAATACCAATTCATTAAGCGAGGGAACAACATCAGTTAAAGCTTATCAGCAAGGGTATGTTGGAAGTTCAGATTCGGAGCAGGTTAAGCAAAATAAAAGAAGTTATTTTCCATTAGAAGGGGATAAAATTGTGATTCAGAATCAGGCAGACATTTCTGCACTGTTTAATGAAACGGCCCCAGTCACAGGAGATATAACACTAACAAGCTTATCTTTTAGAGATTTGAAATTTGTAGATAGCAGTGGTAAGCCTATTACTGACATACCACCGGGACTGAATATATCTTCTATCAATGAGATTGATATGAAGTATTATTATTCGGTTAATGGTGGTCAGAAATGGATACCATGTAGCAAAGAAAATACATCATTGAGTCAACGAATAGGCACCGGCACTCAGCCTCTGCGATGGCGGGTTGTCATCACTTTACCTCAGACAAAAGACGTAACGGATAGTACAAATACACAGTTCTGGCTGACCGGTGAAACATTGATAACGGTTAGCCGTGGAGGATCGACAGCAACATTTAACCTGCCATGGTATAAGGACAACAGCGAGAAAGTTACTTTTTTCTCTGATCCAAAGGACGTTGGAGCAAACGGTCTGGCAAAAAATACAGCAAGAGTCATTAGAACAGATGGCCTATCTATTCTGTCCGGAAGTAAAACAAGTGGGCAAACAGATGCGGTGTCATATGGACTAGACGTATGGTACAACTCTACACGAAGGCAAGAAGCATACAATCCGTCATATGCTCAGCAAGACCAAACCTACGAATATAAATCGATCGATCAGATTCTGGCCGCATCCAGTGCGACAACAAGTACAGGAAGTGATACCGATATCAGCCTTTCGGATAATACACGTTATATAGTTGATTATTCCTTATATGATTCTGTATTTAATGAAGGAGACAAACTGTCAAAGCTTCCAACCTATACAGGCAATATGGACAGAGCAAAAGCTACAACAAAGCGTGTTATTTGGAGAAGCGACAATGTAACAGTAGGAAATGGCTACGAATTTTACATGAAACCATCTGTTACAATGACAGCAGAAGATTTTGATGGTTTTAATGATCTTCAGGATAAGGCTTCATACTATCAAAAGATTGCAAAGGCGGCAGAAGCCATAGTATTTAAAACCTCAAGCTTTGACTGGAATAACTTGGTTGGTAGTTCTGGTACTATAAGTGGAACAGGTACACATACAGGAATTGAAAATGCCTTAAAAAATCCCGGAACGCCTTATGATGTTACAATACGTTATCAAGGATCTGACGGTGCAAGAATAGAAAAAACTATTAAATTAACAATCGCTGATTCTACGCCAAAAGTTGTATCTGTATCAGACAGTACTATTAAGAATGAAACGGCTGAAAAAATAATCTTTAATAAGGAAGATTATACAGTTAGCGCGACCTTTAAACTTGTGGATGGAGACGGAAGCGATATTGTGTATTCTGACATCAATTGGGCTGAAATAGAACCTAAAATCAAAGTAGCCATATATAAGAAAAACGGACCTGACGCAGCCGGCAGCAAGACTAACTTCCATCGCTGGGCGAACAGAGCAGATTACGACAATGATGCTGATGATGGAAATGGACACAGTAAGATAGGGCTGCCGGTGGATATCACAGACAATAAAAACGGTACTTTCACTGTAACCTATACTTTATTGAACAACAGTAAAGAAGCATCAGATGCAAACTGGGTTCAGGCAACATGGGAGAACGGAGCTCAATGGCGGATCTATGCTTGGACAGAGACGAATGAAGCTGCGCAGGACTACACGAATTTGGAGGACACAACGACAGATCAAATATCGGCTTCCGCTGTAGATTCAAAAGTTCCGTCAGTCACAACGACCATGAGCATGATAAGCAGGGACGATGCCGGAAACCTGCCCACGACCATGTTCAGGATCAGTCAGGTACAGCTGACGAACAAAGGAGACAATAATCGGGTTACTGATGTGAGGGATACAACAACCATAAGTCTTACGCAGGTAGAAGGTGTGACAAAGCCAAACGAGGCGCTCCATGATTACTATTATCAGGTGTCCGTCAACGAAACACAGAACGATCGTCAAAACAGACCATATACCATATTGACGCAGGAAGTGACAGGCAAGTCATTCTGGGCAAGATATTACAGATACAATACTGTGAGCGGTTCCTACGAGGAAGTAAAACAAGACAATCTTGTATTGGGCAATATTTCCTATCCATCTAATGAACCGGACTACCCTTCATCCATACGTTTCGGCATGTGGGCCGACAATCAGGATACTCTGACAGATGGACTGGTAACTGATAAACCATTTACCGGACAAGCCAATTTTAAATTTACAAGAAAGTCTATTTCACAATAGGCTGCTTAATAAAAAAGTGACATTTAAACAGATTATAGGTGCCGGAAGGTGGTGATGGAAATTGAAAAAAATAAAAAATGGGGTTTGTGCATTTTTAATTAGTTCTTTGTTTGTCCTTCTCTTTCCAACTAATCTTTATGCGGCAACACCCTCTGTTGATTCAAAAAATATAAAAGAAGGCACCGGTTCTGTTGAAGTAGTCTATGAAGCTGGAAACGAGAACGAGATTCCCCGGGGAGAAGGGGTCAATATCCCAAAGACAGGTGACTCTCTTGAGGTGAACACATATCTGATGATTTTAACTTCAGCCCTTTTTCTCATTCTTCTGCCATTGTATTACAAGGAGAAGAAAAGGGAATCGGATGAAAACTAAATACTAAAAACACTATTAAAAAGGAGAAAATGATTTATGAAGAAAAAATTATTCGCATTAGGATTAGTATCCGCAACAGTAATTTCTACAATGGGAGCAACTACAGCATTTGCTGCAACAGAGGGAACAGGTAACACAGTTGTTACATACCAGCCGGATATCGTTTCACCTCCGGATGCCACATGGGCAGTATCCATGCCGCTTCATGTAAATCTCAACACATCAAATGAGGCAACTGGGGATAATGAAACCGCTAAGGCTGCATCAATCTATAACACTGTCGGTGTGGATCTGGACTTCACAATCTTTGATGCAGGCGGAGCTACAACAGCCCATACTACAGATGATGTGGTAGATGTTACATTAGTAAATGCGACAAGTACTGGTGAAATTGATATGACTGCAACACAGGGAAGCGGAACAGTAAAGATGGCCCTGACAAAGGAAGCTACTGCTTATATTAAACAAGAGACATCTGATAATAATGCAGATCTAGTTGGTACTTTAACAAATAGTACAAGTGGTGGACAGTCTACAATTACTGCAAAAGCTGGTATCTCTACGGCACCTGCTACAGTTAAGAGTGGGGACAAATACAGCACAGTGCTGACATTCAAATTCACAGAGACAAACTAGTTGATATTGAATATCTAACATCCATTAGGGCACCTTTATGGTGCCTTAATGATTATAAAAGGAGTGGTACAACGAAATGGAGCATCTTGCCAAGGAAAATCCGGCTGACAAAGAATACAGAGATATCAACAAGTGCCTGTGGAACCTGATCACGGAAAAGGGAATGCTTGAACGCTATCCAAGCGGCGGCTTTAAGATTATAGGCGATCTGGTCCACGGGAATAATAAGGGTGACGAATACATCACGCAGGGCGGTCAGAAACATGTGATACAAGAGTACTCCGGTCAGACCAGAAAGGGCAGATATGTCTGCGGATACATTGAGCTGGAAGAAAAAGACTGCTTTGTGCGCGTCCTCAGAAGGAAAAGAAGCCCCTTACTGGGTATTCTGGCGCTTTTGGCGTTTTTGGCAGCTATTTTCTTTGCCGGGCTTTGGTTAGGGCAAAAGGAAGAAAAGCCTTATTTAGACGAGACCGCAATTGCGTACAATATAGAAGGATTCGAAAACAAGGATCCGGAGCAGCTTATGCTGCCGGGAATAGAGGAGATTCATGTTGCTGAAAATGAAACAAAAGTCGAATATGCGCTTTTCAATCCAAAGGGAAATATGTGCAACATTCAGTATATTATAAAACTGACGGATAGTGGAGAAACCATATACTCCTCCAAGCAGGTCAGTCCCGGATATGCCATTACCGAGTTTGACCTAAACCGTACATTTGGGAGGGGAGAGTATCCCATCACAGTGGAGATGAGAACCTATGACACCGGAGACGGGGAAACAAAGTACAACAGCGGTGTCATGGACGCAAAACTGATTGTCGAATAGGAGAGCGATTATGCAGTACAAATACATAGAGATTGCTGATGATGCAAAATCATATAAGATAGACGGCCAGACACTGTTTTACCTGAAAAACTACGAAGAAACAGTGGAGGGCGCGGAGATTTCATCCTATCTTTTCGGGGATGTAAAATCCGCCAGAAAGAAAGGGGATAAGAAATCTACTCTTGATTTAGATGATTATACTTTATCCGTTTTTCCATTGAAGCCCAAATTGAATTTCTTTGAGAAAATTGTCGGGTATGTACCGTGTATAGATGAAGAAGGGACGTCTGGCTGGCTTCGGATCGTTGGGAAATCAAAAGCGAAAATCCTTTCCCTGCTGCTGATTTTATTGCTGCTGGCAGGTGCGGCGGTTTATTTTCTCACGAACCGCGGCCCTGATCTGGACGATGCGGCCGTTGCCTATGAGATGCCGGATTACATGGTCAATAAAGATCCGGAGCAGGTCCTGATCCCGGGATATGAAACCATAACAGTGGATAAGGACAATATGCACTCGGAAACAATTCTGGTGAATCCCGAAGGAAATCTCTGCTACATGCAGTATGAGATCCGCCTGACAGATACACAGGAAGTGATCTATCAGTCCGGTTTCTTAGAGCCTGGAAAAGCCATTCCCGGATTCGATCTGGACAGTGAGGTTGATAAGGGAGAGTATGACATAGAGGTGGTATTGAACACATTTGACATAAACGAATATGAGCAGCCTTTAAATGGAGGTGTCATAGATGCTACGCTTCAAGTTGAGTAGTGCGTTATTGGTATTGACGCTTTCTATAGCCTTATGCGGGTGTTCAAAGACAACTGGCGAAACGACAGCAACAGTGGAAAATGGTCAGACGTTTACCATAGATCAGATGTCCTTTACCCCGAAAGAGGAAGGGACGGCAGCCACCATAACACCGGACAGCCGCGTCCAGTATTACAATTATTATCCGGAATATGATGGGTACGAATACTATTTTGTCAAAGGAACTTTGAAAAACGAGGAAGATCAGAAAAAAGATATCTCGTCTTACTATGTGGAAAGCGAAACGTCAGGCAAAAGGGCGGACGCAAAACTGATTGTTACGAACGGAGATAAGAGCGATTTTGTAAAGAGCATAGAAGCTCAGGCGGAGGTGGACTTCTTTTTGATCACTTTTATCGAAAAAGGGGGAGACAAACCGGATTCTTTCCATATTTTCAGTGGATCCAAAGGCGATGATGCATGGGAAAATGAAATCCGGTACAGAACGAAGATATAATAACACGGAGATGTTTTTGACCTGAGTTTCCGCTGGGATCGAAAAGGGATCGGGCCACCTCTGTGATTGATGTGAAAAAGAAATGCCGTGGAAGGACAGAGGGGAAAGAGGAATGAAATTTCTTGTTCCGCTCCAATAAATAGAGTATAATAATAAGCAGTCGGAGAATGCCGGCTGCTTATTTTGATGGTGAAGTAACTGACTCCGTTTAAGCGGATGTCAGAAGGATAAAGGAGGAAGTGTTATTATGTTAAGAATCGGAATGTTGACAAGCGGTGGAGACTGTCAGGCATTGAACGCTGCGATGCGCGGCGTGGTAAAGGGGATCTGCTCCAGGCGCAACGATGTAGAGATCTATGGATTCAAGGATGGATATAAGGGGCTGATCTATGCGGATTTCAGTATGCTCACTTCAAGGGATTTCTCAGGGATCCTGACAAGGGGAGGCACCATCCTCGGCACATCCAGGCAGCCTTTTAAACTGATGCGCGTGCCGGACAAGGACGGGCTTGACAAGGTAGAGGCTATGAAGCATACATACCATAAGCTCAACCTCAACTGTCTGGTAATCCTGGGAGGGAACGGAACGCATAAGACTGCGAACCTTTTAAGAGAAGAAGGACTTAATGTGATCACACTTCCGAAGACCATTGACAATGACCTGTGGGGGACAGAGATGACGTTCGGATTCCAGAGCGCGGTAGATATCGCGACAGATACCATTGACAGGATCCACACGACAGCCACGTCCCACAGCCGCGTATTTATTATAGAAGTAATGGGACACAAAGTAGGACATGTCACACTGCACGCGGGTATCGCCGGCGGCGCGGACATTATCCTTCTGCCGGAGATTCCGTATGATATCAAGTCCATTGCAAAGGTGATCGACGGGCGGTCAAAGGCAGGAAAGCCGTTCACCATACTTGCGGTGGCAGAGGGAGCGATCTCCAAGGAGGACGCGAAATTAAAGAAAAAAGAATACAAGGAAAAGCTGGCGAAGAGGAAATATCCGTCTATCGCCTATGAGCTGGCAGAGCAGATCCAGAAGGAGACGGACAAGGAAGTGCGCATCACGGTGCCCGGACATACTCAGAGAGGCGGAGAGCCGTGCGCATACGACAGGGTGATCGCTACGAGGGTCGGAGCGAAGGCGGCAGAACTGATCCTGGAAGGTAAGTTCGGCTACATGATCGGTCTGAAAGGCGGAGAGACGGTAAAGGTTCCGCTGGAAGAGGTGGCCGGCAGGTTAAAATATGTTGACCCGAACTGCAGCCTGATCAAAGAGGCGCGTATGATCGGCATCAGCTTCGGCGATGAGTAAACGGAAAACGATATTAATACAGCATTAAGTATAGAAATAAAAGGGGTCAAGAGGTGTAACACATGTCGTATACGGCACTTTACAGAAAGTTCCGCCCTTCAGAATTCGAAGATGTGAAGGGGCAGGATCATATTATTACAACATTGCAGAATCAGATCAAAGCGAACCGTATCGGGCATGCGTATCTTTTCTGCGGGACGAGAGGGACCGGAAAGACGACCGTGGCCAAGATTTTTGCAAAGGCGGTCAACTGCGAACACCCGGTAGACGGGAGCCCGTGTGGAGAGTGTGAGATGTGCAGGTCCATTGCGGCAGGCACGTCTATGAATGTGATCGAGATCGACGCGGCGTCCAACAATGGTGTGGACAACATCCGTGAAATACGGGAGGAGGTTGCCTACCGTCCCACAGAGGGGCGGTACAAGGTATACATCATAGACGAGGTGCATATGCTCTCCATAGGAGCCTTCAATGCGCTTCTTAAGACTCTGGAGGAGCCGCCGGAATATGTGATCTTTATCCTGGCGACCACAGAGGTTCACAAGATCCCAATCACTATTCTGTCCCGGTGCCAGCACTATGACTTCCGGCGCATCAGCATTGAAACGATCACAGACCGGATGAGAGAGCTTATGGATACAGAGCATGTGGAAGTAGAGGAGAAGGCGCTGAGATACATTGCAAAGGCAGCCGACGGATCCATGCGTGACGCCCTGAGTCTTCTTGACCAGTGCATTGCTTTTTACCTGGGGCAGAAGCTGACCTATGACAATGTACTGGAAGTGCTGGGGGCAGTGGATACGGATGTGTTCAGCCAGCTTCTGCGAAAAGTCATAGACAGAGATGTGTCCGGCGTGCTGGATGTGGTGGAGAACTTGGTCATGCAGGGGAGAGAGCTGAGCCAGCTTGCATCTGATTTTACATGGTATCTTAGAAACTTGCTTCTGGTAAAAACTTCTGATAATATAGAGGATGTTCTGGATGTATCGACAGAAAATCTGATGCAGCTCAAGGAAGAGGCGCAGATGGTGGAGCCGGATATGCTGTTCCGCTACATCCGTATTTTCTCAGAGCTGTCGGGGCAGCTGAAGTATGCGACCCAGAAGAGGGTCATGCTGGAGGTGGCTCTGATCAAGCTGTGTACACCTGCTATGGAGCCGGATCAGGATACTCTCATCGACCGGATCCGCGCTGTGGAAGAAAAGGTCGAAAAAGGCATAGAAGCAGCAGCGGATATGAAAGAGAGGATCGTTTATGCTGGAGATATTCCGGGCGGAGGAAGCGCATCTTCCGAAGCATACGGACCGGGAGGCGGGAGCAGAGGACCGAAGCCGGAGCTTCCAAATGCAATACCCGAGGACGTGCAGGAGGTTGTGAAGAATTTCCGTTCCATCGCAGACGAAGCGTCGGGGATGATCAGGGGATATCTTAAGAAGGCGCGGTTAAGCCTGGGCGGGGATAACCGCCTGCTTATCGTACTGCCGGATACCCTGGCGGCGAGCGTGGTCGGCAGAGAGGATCACATACAGGAGCTGGAAGGGCTGATCGAGCAGAAGATCGGCAAGAAAGTGGAAATCGATGTGCGGCAAGTGGAAGAGGGCAGGCATTTTGAAGATACATTCGTGGATATAGAACAGAAGATCAATATGGAGATAACAGTGGAGGATTAATATGGCAAAGAGAGGCGGATTCCCGGGCGGCGGAATGCCGGGAAACATGGCGAACCTGATGAAACAGGCGCAGAGGATGCAGCGCCAGATGGAAGAGCAGCAGAAAGAACTTGAAGCAAAAGAGTTTACCGCGGCAGCCGGGGGCGGTGCGGTCGAGGTGACCGTATCCGGCAAGAAAGAAGTCCTGAAAGTGAAACTGGCTGAAGAAGTCGTTGATCCTGAGGATATTGAGATGCTGGAGGACCTGATCGTGGCGGCGGCCAATGAGGCGATCCGAAAGGTAGACGAGGAGACCGGCGCCGCGATGTCAAAGCTGACAGGCGGTCTCGGCGGCGGAATGCCGGGAATTTTCTGACAATTTCCGTAAAAGGGGTCTGACCCCATTGGGAAACAAATTCGCAATAATTTGAATTTTAAGATCAAAAGGGGTTATCAGATGTTAAATGTCAGATATCTGACTAACCCCTTTCAATTTGTGTTTAGCGACAGAGGTGTAACAGGATGGATTATTACAGTAACCAGATCAGCCGGTTGATCGAGGAGTTTTCGCGTCTGCCGGGGATCGGGAGCAAATCCGCTCAACGTCTGGCATTTCATATTATCAATATGCCGGTGGATCAGGTGGAAGGTCTGGCGCAGGCGATCGTGGAAGCAAAGAAGAATGTCAGATATTGTAAGGTGTGCTGTACCCTTACGGACAGAGACATCTGTCCCATTTGCAGCAACCCGGACAGGGATAAGAAAACCATCATGGTCGTGGAGACGCCGAGGGATCTTGCGGCATATGAGAAAACGGGAAAATACAACGGTGTCTACCATGTGCTCCACGGTGCGATCTCCCCGATGCTGGGCATCGGACCGGGGGATATCCGGCTAAAAGAGCTTATGGAGCGCCTCCAGGGAGATGTAGAAGAGGTGATCATTGCGACAAACTCCAGTCTGGAAGGGGAGACAACCGCAATGTATATCAGCAAGCTCATCAAGCCTGCGGGCATTAAGGTCAGCAGGATCGCCAGCGGCGTTCCGGTGGGAGGCGACCTGGAATATATCGATGAGGTGACCCTGCTCCGTGCTCTTGAGGGCAGGACGGAGCTCTGATCCGGTGCAAAAGGACAGAACTTAATGTCTGAAGCCGGATTGTATGCAAAGAAAAACAGCAAGATTTGTAAGGATCGCAGGAACAGTGGTTGACCTGTGTTTTGTTAATGGATATAATCAAGGCTGTAATATGAGGCCGGTTTATCAGGAGGTGGTTTGAATTGAGATTCTTTATTGACACTGCAAATGTAGATGATATCAGAAAAGCGAATGATATGGGCGTAATCTGCGGAGTAACGACGAATCCTTCGCTTATTGCAAAGGAAGGGAGAAAGTTTGAGGATGTGATCTCGGAGATCGCATCGATAGTGGACGGTCCGATCAGCGGCGAAGTAAAAGCCACGACCACAGACGCGGAAGGGATGATACGGGAAGGGCGCGAGATCGCGAAGATCCACCCCAATATGGTAGTGAAGATCCCTATGACAACAGAAGGGCTTAAAGCCGTGAAAGTACTTGCAGCCGAGGGGATCAAGACAAATGTAACGCTGATCTTTACAGCAAACCAGGCGCTGCTTGCGGCAAGGGCAGGCGCGGCGTACGTCTCGCCGTTCTTAGGGCGTCTCGATGACATTTCGGTGAGAGGCGTTGAGCTGGTAGAGGAGATCGCAGAGATTTTTGCGGTGGCAGGGATCGAGACAGAGATCATCGCGGCGAGCGTAAGGAATCCCATGCATATCACTGACTGCGCCCTGGCAGGCGCGGACATTGCCACAGTGCCTTATAAGGTGATTGAACAGATGACACACCATCCGCTGACAGATGCAGGCATCAGAAAATTCCAGGAAGATTACAGAGCAGTATTTGGAGAGTAACTGCACCCTTTGAACTAGGGCGTTTAGGATATTAAGAAAAGGAGATACTATGGACAAATTAAAGCTGATGAAGATTACCAATGAGGTCCGTAAGGATATCGTGACTGCGGTTCACAGTGCGAAAGCCGGACATCCGGGCGGTTCGCTGTCAGCGGCAGAGATCCTTACTTACCTGTATTTTGAGGAGATGGATATTGATCCGAAGAATCCGGGCAAGGATGACAGAGACAGATTTGTGCTGTCCAAAGGGCATATAGCGCCTGGGCTCTATTCTGTGCTTGCAGAGAGAGGATATTTTCCGAAAGAGGATCTCGTGACACTCCGCCATACAGGTTCCTATCTCCAGGGGCATCCGGATATGAAGCAGATTCCGGGTGTGGACATGTCTTCAGGCTCTCTTGGCCAGGGAATCTCCGCGGCCGTGGGAATGGCGATCGCAGCAAAGCTTTCCGGAGCGTCTTACCGCGTCTACACGATGCTGGGAGACGGCGAGATTCAGGAAGGGCAGGTATGGGAGGCGTCCATGCTTGCCGCGCACCGCAGACTGGATAATCTGACAGTGATCGTGGACAACAATAATCTTCAGATCGACGGCGAGGTGGATAAAGTGAATTCTCCGTATCCCATCGACAAGAAATTCGAGGCATTTAATTTCCATGTCATTAATATTGACGGAAATGATTTTGATCAGATCGAGTCAGCGTTCAAAGAGGCAAGGACTGTAAAGGGACAGCCCACGGCAATCATTGCGAAGACGCTGAAAGGGAAAGGGGTTTCCTTTATGGAAAATGCGGCGTCATGGCATGGCAAGGCGCCGAATGATGAAGAGTATAAGATTGCAATGGCAGATCTGGAAAAGGCAGGTGAAGCGTTATGTCAGATGTAAAGAAAATCGCAACAAGAGACAGCTATGGTGCTGAGCTGATAGAACTCGGGAAAGAGCACGAGGATATCGTGGTGCTGGATGCAGATCTTGCAGAAGCTACAAGATCCGGTAAATTTGCAGAAGCATTCCCGGAACGTTTTATCGACTGCGGTATCGCGGAGGCAAATATGATGGGAGTTGCAGCGGGACTTGCAGCAGCGGGCAGGGTGCCGTTTGCAAGTTCATTTGCAATGTTTGCGGCAGGGAGAGCTTACGAGCAGGTAAGGAACTCCATCGGTTATCCGCACCTGAATGTAAAGATCGGCGCTTCTCATGCCGGGATCTCAGTAGGCGAGGACGGCGCCACCCACCAATGCAATGAAGATATTGCTCTGATGCGCGCGATACCGGGCATGGTAGTGATCAATCCGTCTGATTATATAGAAGGAAGGGCAGCGGTAAGGGCTGCCTATGAGTATGAAGGACCGGTATACTTAAGATTCGGCAGACTGGCAGTGCCGGTCATTAATGACAGGCCGGATTATAAATTCGAGATGGGAAAAGGCGTTGTGTTAAGAGAGGGGAAAGACGTGGCGATCATTGCCACAGGCCTCCCTGTGAACAACTGTCTGGAGGCGGCAGAGATGCTTGCGGCAGACGGAATTGACGCCAAGGTCATCAATATTCATACCATCAAACCGCTGGATGAGGAGCTTGTGGCAGCAGCGGCAAGAGAGACCGGAAAGGTTGTTACAGTTGAGGAACATTCCGTGATCGGCGGACTGGGAAGCGCGGTATGCGATACACTGTGCGAGAAGGAGCCGACCAGGGTGATGAAGATCGGGATCAACGATGTGTTCGGTGAATCAGGACCGGCGCTGGAGCTGCTCAAAAAATACGGGCTGGATGCAGAGAGTATTTATGAAAAGGTGAAAAAATTTGTGAACGGGGTCTGACCCCGTTCACATTTTAAAACGCGGAATTAAAAAGTCCAACGAAAAATTCTGGAAAAATTGTTGTTTCAATGTTATCTTATATCTATATCTAATTCATTCTGAAGTTTCATTATAAATGTAGAGAGGTCTCAAGAGATCATATCCGATTCGGAACAAAAAAAAAAAAAAAAATTTAATATTTAGCAGGAGGAATGCGTATG
>CALWFS010000024.1 GCA_944377705.1 uncultured Mediterraneibacter sp.
GAAGATGTGTCCTTCATTGTCAGAATAATAATAATCGCTGTCAATGATGCCGACCGTATTGTTAAGCTGAAGCCGAAACTTAAATCCCAGACCGCTCCTGGGGTAACACTTGAGCACCCACTCCGACTCCATCCATACCCTGACGCCGGTAGGGATTTTCACAGTTTCTCCCGGGGCGAGCTTAATGTGCGCAGGGGCAAAGAAATCATAGCCCGCACTTCCTGATGTAGCCCGTTTCGGCAGCCTGATCCCCTCATAGATTTCCCGGATCTCAGCCTCATCTGTCTCCCCGAAGGTATCTGTCCATCCTTCTCTGAATTGCTCTAAACTCACTTTTTCAAATTTAGCTATTCTCTTCATTATTCTTCTCCTCTGAACATCCCGGACTGATCCAGCACGTTCACCACCTCGCCGATTGTCTCTTCATCTGCCACAAGGGCCATCCGGACATATCCTTCTCCGCCTTTTCCGAAAGCGCTGCCCGGTGTCACGATCACCCCTGTCCTCTCCATCAGTTTCATACAGAAATCCGCGGATGACTCATATCCTTCCGGTATCTTCGCCCACACAAACATGGTACCCTGGCTGTCCGGCACGTTCCACCCGATCTTCCGCAAACCGCCGCACAGAGCCTTATTGCGCGCCGCATACTGTCTTCTCTGCTCCTCGATGAAATCATCCGAACCGGTCAGGGCCGCGATGGCAGCATACTGTACCGGATAGAAGATCCCGTAATCGATCTGCGAGCGGAGCAGCCGGAACCGGCTGATAATGTCCTTATTTCCCACCACAAAGGAAATCCTTGCCCCGGTCAGGTTATAGGACTTGGATAGGGAATAGAACTCCACTCCCACATCTTTTGCTCCTTCGAATGACAGAAAAGATTTTCCCGGTTTCTCGGTAAACGTAATATCCGAATAGGCATTGTCATGCAGAATAACAATATCATGCTCTTTTGCAAATGTGATCAGTTTTTCATAAAACGTATCCGGCGCGCAGACGCAGACCGGGTTCAGCGGATAAGAGACGATCATATATTTTGTCTTCTTAAGAATGTCTTTCGGAATGCCGTCCAGATCAGGCAGGTAGCCATTCTCCTCCTTTATGGAATAGTACTCTACATCTGCTCCTGCCATGATCCCGCTCATCTCAAACATAGGGTATCCCGGATCCGGCACAAGTATCACATCTCCCGGATTGCAGAACACCTTGCCGATGTGCGCCATCGCCTCCTGGGAACCATACACGGACATTACTTCATCTGTCTCAATATGTACGCCGAACCGCTTTTCGTAGCGGTACTTCACTGCTTCTAAAAGCTCCGGAAGATCTGCCAGGGAATACTTGTAATTCTCTGCTTTCCCGCAGGCATCCTGCATTGCATTCATCACATGGGGCGCCGGCTGAAAATCCGGTGTTCCCACTGAGAGATTATACACGGTCCTCCCCTCTTGCAAAAGCTGCTCCTTCTTCTCATTTAAAGCTCCGAATATCCCGGGCTTAAAATCGTTGATCAAAGTAGAAAAATGACTGCTGTCCACTGGTATTTCCTCCTCTTTTTGTCTTCTATTTCCTATTCTGCCTGCTTGCGGCTGCCGTCATTTTTTACTCTCTCCGTAAAGGTCATACGGTGTCGCCTGGTACACATAATAATTTACCCAGTTTGTATACAGGTTATTGGCATGGGATCTCCATGTGAGCACCGGTTTATTGTCCGGGTCATCATCCGGGTAATAATTCTCGGGAATCTGCGGGTTTAAACCTCTGCCCATGTCCCTTTTATATTCTGAATCCAGAGTCATCCGGTCATATTCCGGGTGTCCCATGACAAAAATCTGCCGTCCTTCTTTTGCCATACACAGGAATACACCCGCCTGCCGGGAATCCGCGAGCATTGTGATCCGTTCGTCTGCTTCCAGAAGGCTCTGGGGAACTTCCGTATGGCGGGAATGGGGCGCCATAAACACATCGTCAAACCCTCTCACTAAAGGGATCTTCCGATTTCTCACGCGGTGGCGGTACACGCCGGAAAGCTTCTTCGGAAGCGGAACCTTATTGATCCCATAGTGGTAATAAATCCCTGCCTGGGCGCCCCAGCACAGGTGTAGGGTGGAGGTAACGTTCGTCTTCGTCCACTCCATGATCTTTTTTAACTCCTCCCAGTAGTCCACTTCCTCAAAGGGCATCTGCTCCACAGGCGCCCCGGTAATGATGAATCCGTCAAACCGCTTATCCCTGATACTCTCAAAAGGCTCATAAAATTTGTAAATATGGCTGGTCGATGTATTTTTTGACACATGGCTTGTCATCCTTACAAACGTCACATCCACCTGGATCGGAGTATTGGAAAGTGACCGCAGAATCTGCAGCTCTGTATCCTCCTTCAGCGGCATCAGGTTCAAAAGCCCGATGCTCAAAGGCCGGATATCCTGATGAGCGGCACGGTATTCATCCATCACAAATATATTTTCCTGCTCCAGTATCTCTTTTACCGGAAGGTCATTCTGTACTCGAATCGGCATGGTTCATTTCCCCCTCTTCTCTTAATATATTTTTCTTCGCATGGACAAAGGTCACGTCTGTTTCCACATAACTGTATTCATCGCAGGAGTCTGTGTCCGCAGGAAGTTTTCTCACAGGAGTGCAGATAGACTGATTATACCTCTTTCCGGTTTTTCATGCAATATCAGAAAGCGCAAAATAAAGGGACATAAAAAGATCCACAGGTATCAGATCTGTCCTGTGGATCTTTCATGTCTAATTTTTTATTCCTTCCGCTCAGCTGCAGTGGCACTGGAATGTCGCGCATTCTGTTCCTTGAGCCTGTCTTGCGTTTCCGCCCTCTACGCTGATCTTTCCCGCATGACAGGCACAATTTTCATTATACATACAGTTTACTGCCTTGCAGTCAACCTGTGAACGGTCAGAAGCCTCTGACATAGAATTATTCATTGAATTTGTGTAACTTCCCTCCGTGCGCTCCTGGAAACTGTCGCAGCATGTCTCCTGCGGATTTTTCGCATTGTCCCCGCCGACCTGGATCTTGTCCAGTCTGCACAGATACTGATCATTGTGTACACACGTCTGTACGGTACATTTTAACTCTGGCATAATAAAACCTCCTCTTTTTACCACTTGGAATTTAACGCGTTCGAGAAGCAGCGCTTCCTCAGCCCGCCTGATCCTCAATTATTATGCCCTGTATGTTCAGAAAATATTCCGCTTTTTCCGTGTACACTGGAAATTATTTCTTTTTATTTTTATTTTTTCAGAGGGAACCTTACAATAAATTCGACTTTCCCGTCATGACACCGGACAGCGATGATTCCTTTATTCCCCTCGGTTATTGCTTTGGCTATGGCAAGTCCCAGCCCATAATGCCCGTTTTCTCCTGTCCTCGCTGTATCCGTCCTGTAAAATCTCTCAAACAGATGCTTCTGCTGTTCCTCGGGTATCTCTTCTCCCCTGTTTGCAACCGACAGAACCGCGTGATTTTTTTCTTTTTGCAGCATGATCTCTACTTCTCCGCCGCTGCCGCTGTGTCGGACCGCATTGTCCAGCAGGATGGAGACAAGCTGCTTGAGCTGGACGCTGTTTCCCTCCACGTAGATATTTTCAGCAATACTGCTGTTTAACAGCAGTCCGTTTTCATAAGCAACCGTTTCAAACGGCAGTGTCTCACCGCACACAAGGCGGCTCAGATCGATCAGTTCCATCTGGGGCGTTACATTCTCCGCTTTCGACAATTCCAGCAGCTGTATGATCAATGCTGACATCCGGTCATTTTCATATTGGATATTGGAAAGCCACTGGTTTTCCCCGATCTCCCTGGAAAGAAGTTCCAGGTTGGCATTCACTACTGCTGCCGGTGTTTTCAGTTCATGCCCTGCATCGGAGACAAACTGCTTCTGCCTCTGATAACTTTCTTCCAGAGGCGCTACGATCCTGTCGGCAAGGTACCGCGCCAGGAAAAAGAGCAGAACCAGGGCGATTCCCCCAAAGATGAGGGTATAGTTGATCAAAGTCCCCGCATTTTCCAGTATCACCGTATTGTCTAAAAATGCCACCAGGGTATAATCTCCTTTATCCTCCACCCGGTAGATCAGGCGATGCTCCACCCCTTCCTGCTTCCCGCTCTCAATGATCCTTTCGGCAAGCTCCGTCAGTGTATCTTCGCTGAACGTGGATACATCCGCAGTATCAACCTTCAATACTTTCCCGCTTTTGGATACTGTAACGGAATAAAAAGTAGAGAGTTCCAGCATAGGCGGTTTCCCCGGAGGATTGCCCCGCCCTCCTTCCGTCCTGCCCACGGTCCCGCCCATATCCGGCTTTTCAGGGATCGTATAGGCATTGACATACTCTTCCAGGAGCGCTTTGTTCTCGTTTGTCATTTCAACATAGCTTGCCAGATAAATGATGCAGAACGTACCGAACAGCAGCAGGATCAGCACAGACAAGATAGCGGCAACGATTTTCTTTCTGGACTTCTTAAACATTGTCGTACCTCAATTCATACCCAATGCCGCGCACTGCCTTGATCTCGACTTTTGTCTTTACAAAGCTCAGCTTTTTGCGGGTAAAGGACATATACACTTCTACGTTATTATATTCGGTGTCGCTGTCATATCCCCAGATCTTGACGGCAAGCTGCTCACGTGTCAGGATCTGTCCCTGGTTCGAGATCAGATATTCCATGATCCGGTATTCTTTCTCGCTTAAACGCACACTGTTCTCGCCGCAGGACAGTGTCAGCGAATCTCTGTGTAATACAATATCTCCGTATGTGAACATTCCATCCGTGGTATTGATATTCCTGCGGCACAGCGCCCGGAGTCTTGCGAGCAGTTCTTTTGTCATAAAAGGTTTTGTAAGATAATCGTCTGCCCCGCAGTCCAGACCTGTAACCTTATCGTCCAGTTCACTTTTTGCCGTCAGCATGAGGATTGGAGTCCGGATCCCTTTTTCCCGCGCCTCTTTTACGATTTCAAATCCGTTTTTCCCCGGCAGCATCACATCAAGGATAACCAGGTCATAGGCGCCGCTCTCAACCGCATACAGCCCTTCCAATCCGTCAGCGCAGTGATCCACATCATAGTTTTCAAGACGCAGGATCTCGCAGAGCGCCTGCGCCATTCGTTTTTCATCTTCCACAAGTAAAAGTCTCATCGCTTCACCTCTGCCTGCCAGTCTGTACACTCCGTTCAATCATCAGGACGCCTCGATCTCTCCTGAGACTGTTCCCGCTGTTATCGTATAGGTCTCCCCGGACACGATATCCGGACTGCTGATGATAATAACATTAAACGATAGTTCCGGCGTGCAGCTGATCACAGTATTGCCGTTTTTGTCCACAACCGTGATCTCTGTTCCCGCATCCTGATTTCCCGCGCTGACTGCTATGACTCCCTGTTCCGAATCACTGAAAGTCTGCGCCATGCCGGAAGCGCCTGTCCCGATAAATGTCCCGCCTGTGATGACTGCGGAAGTATCATAGTCCAGTGTTGCGGTGTCTCCCTGTGTGGGACCTGCGACCACTGTATATCCGCCCGAGATCGTAAGGGAGCCATTGGCGTCTATGCCGTCGCCGGAGGCGTTGATATAAAGCGTTCCGCCGGAGATCGTTATACTGCCGTTGGAAGAAGACGCCTCTCCCAGTCCGCCGCCCATTCCGCCCGGTCCGCCGCCTCCGAACATGGCGTCCCGGCCTCCTTCGGTGCCGCTGGAGTCGGTTCCGCCGGCAGCATTCAGCCCGTCGTCGCTTGCCACAAGGGTGATCTCGCCGCCCTGCACATCCACCTGGAGCGCCTCAAGCCCTTCATAACACTCTGTAATATTGACTGTCCCCGCAGTAATGGTCAGTGTTTCATCTGCGTGGAAAGCATCATCGCCCGATGCGATCTCAAATGTTCCGCCATTCACGGTGACTGATGCATTAGAATGAACAGAATCATCCGCGGAATCGATCGTAAAACTGCCGTTCGAGATCCGCATATCCCCAGTGGATTTCAGCCCCTTCATGCTGGTGCTGCTGTCATCGGAAGTATCTGTTGTTTCTTCCTGCATCCCTGGCTGCCCGGACTGTCCGGGACCGCGTCCTCCCATAAAGCCTCCCCATGAATCCGAAGACTCTTTCGTGCCGTTTATGCTTCCCCCGCCTGCACTGATCTGGAAGGTACCGTTTTCAATCTGCATATAGGCACCTGCGCTGACGCCGTCTCCTTCTGCCTCAATGTCCAGAGTTCCACCCGAAACATAGACGAATCCAAGGGACGCGTCATCATTGTTTTCGGCATGGATACCGTCTTTACCGGCATCCGCCGTGATCGAAGCCTGCCCGGTGATCCTCACGCTGTCATTGGCGTCCAGTGCATGGGAAGCGCTCGTGATCACATAAGTGCCGCTGGTGATCACAAGATCGTCTTTGGATACGATCCCATGTCCGGCAGGTGAAGTAACCGTAAGCGAGCCTGCGCCGTTCAGTGTAAGATCCTGCTTGGAAAAGATAACGGAATCAATGTTGTTCTCGTCGATCGCAGTAAAGCTCCCGCCATTAGAGAGCGTGTTTTCGCTTCCTGCTGCCAGAGTGACAAATACCTTGTCCGCTTCAAGAATATACAACGGGGCTGAAGTCTCGCTGTTGATGTCCGCGCCATCCAGTACCAGCTGAAGCTTTGCAGTATCCGGGGCATCCACAATGATCATTCCGTCATCCAGAGTCCCTGAGATAATGTAAGCTGCTTCTTCTGTGATTGTGATCGTTCCCCCGGAAATCCGGACACTGTCAGAACTCGCCTCGGCAGTGCTGCCGTTCAGCCGGATCGAGACGCTGCCGTCCTCATCATAATCTGTATCATAATCCCGGTCCGTAAACATGTCCGCATCCGCTGCTGCAAAGTCTGCATCCGCAGCGCTTTCAGAAGCATCGACAGTGTTGTCCTCGCTGCTCTTGTCCGTGTCCGCTGTGTCCGCATTCCCGCATCCGCTGAGCAGACCAAGAATCAGTATCCCTGTACAGGCTGCGGCAAGCCATCGTTTCATCATATCATCCTCTCCCTTCGTCACAGCTCTGATACCGTAGTTTCCTGTTTTGACACCGAGATCTCAAGATTTCCGTTCCGGCACCGAAGATCATCGATCATTTCCTTTTCCCGGGAAATATCGCGGAGAGTCACATAATAAGTCAGCCGGAACATACTGCCCATGTTGGTCGTCTTTACGCAGGCAAGTTCGTGGGCAGAGGTATATTTCTGAAAAATATCATCAAATACTCCGGTGTAATCCAGGTCCTCCGGGATCGTGATCGTAAAGGTCTTGTAGGCTGCGGCATTCTTTGAGGCGCCCAGATCAAGACAGTTATAAAGCAGAAACATGGCGCACATGATCACTGTAAACAGCACGGCAAATCCAAGATACCCCATGCCCGTGATCAGACCTGCCCCCATTGCAAGGAACAGGGTACAGATCTCCTTTGCCGTCCCCGGAACCGAACGGAAACGAACCAGGCTGAAAGCGCCGGCAACCGCCACGCCGGTCCCTACATTGCCATTGACCAGCATGATCACAACACAGACGACAGCAGGGAGAAGCGCCAGCGTGACCACAAAGCTTTTCGTATAACGTGTGCGGATCATATAGACAAACGACATTGCAAGTCCCAGGACCAGTGATACGCCCAGGCACAGCAGGAAATCCGTCACGCTGATCACTGTAGTAAGGTCAGAATCAAAAAGCCCCTGAAATAACTGCTCAGGCATGATGTACTACCTCCTTCGCATACTCGGGAAAAATCATTGTCTTATACGCGGTCCCGTATTTTGAGAATGAGGTCCTGTAAATATGTTCTTCTGAAAGCACGCGGGTCATCCACATAGGAATCCCGCCGGAGCATTTGATCTCCATCAATACTTGTCCCTCCGGCAGCAGCGGAGTTCCGTACACTTCAGATTCCAGGGAAAGGTCTTCCTGACGGCAGAGCACCGTATCGTCAAAGGTAACGCGGAAATCCGATCCGTCATTTGAGTAATATGCCTCTCTTTCATAAGAAAGAAACACAGTAGGGTGAAGATGCTTATAATACTTCAGGAAATAGTCTACCTCTCCGGCGATCTGGCTGTCTCCCTGGCAGTGATTCCTGCCCGACACCCATTCCATCGCCTCTTTTTCCGGAAGAGAGACTCTCCTTTTATATACAATCTTACGGTATTTCTTCTTCAGCTCTACAAAAACCGTACTGTCCTCTTCCGCCTGTCTGTAACTGCGGATACGCAGTTTTTCTTTGTATACCGGTTTTTCGATAGAATGCCGGACAAGGCGGTAATTATCAGTATCAAAATAAATATTCCGTATCGTGGTGCGCCCGTATCCGTCAAGGGTCATGTACGGTTCCATCGCGTGCAGCACCTTTTCTTTTTGTTTCGTGTTCAACAGATATTTCAGTTCATATCGTTTAAAAACAGTCTGAACAGCCATATAAATTTCCTCCTGTACTTCTGGTAATCCCATTGTACAGGAGGAAGATTGAAATTTCATTGAACTATCCTTGAAATATTATTGAAATTTATCAGACAAAAGAACCTGTATCACTCCGAAGAACTCTCTTACCAGATAATTGAGCTGAAATACCGGATTTGAATCTGCAGGGATCAGATAGATCTTTTGATATCCTTCCTGCCTTGCGATCAGTGAAGAACGGTATATATGGAAATCATTTGTCACAATGCCCACTTTCTCATGTTCCTCGTCCGCATATATCCGGCTGAATCTGAAATTTTCCCGCGTGGAGGTGGATTTGTCCTCTTTAAATATCTGCTCTGAAGGTACCCCGTTTTCCATCAGATACTCTGCCATTGCCTCTGCCTCCGAGACAGCTTCTTCAGGTCCCTGCCCGCCGGAAACGATCACTTTCACTCCATGGAACTTCTGTGCATAAGCCAGCGCCTTATCCAGACGGCGTCTGAGAGAATTGGTGATATACCTTCCACGCACCTGGGCTCCCAGCACAATGATCCAGTCCAGTTCTTCATCACATCTTGTATACATGCTGCGAATGATCTTAAATTCTACAAAGAAGAAAAGGAGCCAGCATACCAGGCACAGCCATCCAAGCGCAGTATACACGTATACAGGGAGCGGCGCACATCCGAACAACAGATGTACGCCGCCGCTTAACAGCCAGAAGACTGCAAAAGTTGATCTCAGCCTGCGCGAATAAAGCGCGAGTATCAGATAATACAGGATACACAGACAGCCCACGATCAAAAAATAAGTTTTCATTTATGCATTTCTTCCGCAGCATTTTTTATATTTCTTGCCGCTTCCGCACGGGCACGGATCATTCCTGCCGATCTTCTTCGGCTTGCGGATCGTGCCGGAAGCCTTCTGCTCGCGGTAGAGACGTTTCCTTGTCTCCTCATCAAAGATCTTCTCCCACTGTGGCAGTTCGTACAGCCAGTCAGCCTTTGCATCAACCATATTTTTATAGAGCTTTTCCTTATCGAATGCAAGGCTTACTTCTGTATCCTCTGTCATCGTCTCGATGGGATTTTCAGCCTTCAGGCTGTCATTGATGCCATCCAGAAATCCCACCATGGTCATGACATCCTGTCCATATTTCTCAGCCAGCTCTTTTACGGTACCCTTTACTTCTGTATCAGGATCATCGAGAAGCTGCTCGTAGATCTCCCTTTCGATCGTAAAATATTGTCCCCAGAATTTCTCCAGCTGATCTTTTGACAGGTTTCTGTCATATGCCATGTCACGCCACTGGTCTAATAAACTTTTTTCGCTCATCGTATATTGCTCCTTTATCTTAAAATCCATCGGTGAATATTATATACCAATTTCTGTTTGCCGTAAACTAAATTTTTCGGTATACTGTACGATAGAGAAAGGATTTGATCATCATGAGAAAAACAAAACGTATTCTCGCCCTGACCGGCGCCATATTACTCGTCTGCATGCATGCATGCACCCTCATCTTCGCCCTTATTGACTCACCCGCTTCAACCGGACTTTTCAGGGCTTCCGTTGCAGCGACTATCCTCATCCCCGTCCTTTTGTACGCCTATATACTTGTTGCCCGTCTCTTAAAGGGCAGCGGTTCTGACGTAGCCTCCGACGAGGATTCTGGCACGGATTCACACATATAACAGTTCTGCCAGTCTGAGGGCATCTGCTCCGCGGGAGCGGTCTGTCCTCCCTGTATCTTCCTGCTTTTTTATCGCTTGTCTCTTTTTCAGGTATTCTTCCATGGTTATCATGTTTGCTGTTGTTTTCCTGCTGTCCTGACGCATAGAAATACCTCCTTCCAACTCAGTCCGGCGGGGAAAATCTGTATATTCCCGCATGCCGGCATTATTCCAGCTTTATATTATATGGCTCTCAAAAAGAAAATATGTCTTTTTCTTTTCCCTGTAAGCATACCGTTTAAATATGTACATATATTGACCGATTCCTAAAGAATCCCTGATAAAAAATAAAAAAAGGAGAAACTCCCCGAGAACGCCCCACCGTCAGGGGCCGGCATTCTCGGCATCAGTTTCTCCCACTTTTCTCTTACAAGATACTATTTATTGCGGTAAATAATATCGTCTCTTCCCGGTCCGTTGCTGATCATCGTGAACGGATAACCCACTTCTTTTTCGATAAATTCAATATAATTCCGGCAGTTTTCCGGAAGATCCTCGTATTTGCGGATACCTCGGATATCACATTTCCAGCCCGGAAGTGTCTTGAGTACCGGCTTTGCCTTCTCAAGGAGATGTGTCACCGGGAAGTCCGTAGTAACCTGTCCATCGATCTCATATCCCACGCAGACCGGTATCTCATCCAGGTATCCCAGCACGTCAAGTACAGTAAATGCCACATCCGTTGTCCCCTGCATCCTGCATCCATATTTAGAGGCAACGCAGTCAAACCAGCCCACACGTCTCGGACGGCCAGTCGTCGCGCCGTACTCTCCGCCGTCTCCGCCGCGTCTTCTCAGCTCCTCTGCCTCATCGCCAAAAATCTCACTGACAAAAGCGCCTGCGCCAACTGCACTGGAATATGCCTTGCACACTGTGATGATCTGCTTGATCTCATACGGAGGGATGCCTGCTCCGATGGCGCCATATCCTGCAAGTGTAGAAGAAGAAGTAACCATGGGATAAATCCCGTGGTCAGGATCCTTAAGAGAGCCAAGCTGCCCTTCGAGAAGGATATTTTTGCCTTCTCTGAGCGCATTGTGCAGAAAGAGCGACACATCACATACATAGGGCTCTACCATCTCTTTATAGCCCATCAGTTCTTTATATAATTCCTCAGGATTGATCAATGGTTTGTGGTACAGATACTCCAGCAGCACGTTCTTCTGTTCTGCCACGCGCGCAACTTTCTCCCTCAGCAGCTCATCGTCAAAAAGCTCGCTTACCTGAAAGCCGATCTTCGCATATTTGTCTGAGTAGAAAGGTGCTATGCCCGACTTTGTTGAGCCGAAAGACTTTCCGCCCAGGCGCTCTTCCTCGTAAGCATCGAAGTTCTTGTGATAGGACATCACCATCTGTGCCCTGTCAGACACAAGGATCTTCGGCATCGGAACACCGCGGTCCACGATGGACTTGATCTCTCCGAAAAGCTTCGGGACATCCAGCGCCACGCCATTTCCGATGATGCTTGTTGTATGTTCATAGAACACGCCGGACGGCAGTGTGTGCAGCGCAAATTTGCCGTAATCATTCACGATCGTATGACCTGCGTTTGCTCCACCCTGAAAACGGACGATGATATCTGACTCTTTTCCGAGCATATCTGTGATCTTGCCCTTGCCTTCATCGCCCCAGTTTGCACCAACTACTGCTTTTACCATCTCTATTCCTCCTGCGTATCGTGCTTGTAAATATTAATCAGCGGTACTTATCATTGACCGCCGTTAGAATTATACTATACTTTTTTCTTTCTGTAAAATATTATTTCCTGATTTTTGTGTTGGTATTGTAATTGAATGGGAAAAGTATTAGAATAAGAACCAGATTCGGGATGTTCTCTTTGCAGTATACAGAGCACATCTTCTTACAGAAAAAACACCTCAAAGGTGTATCGTCATGCCGCGGGTCATGCGGCAGACAGAGGGAAAGGAGACATTACATTGAAAAAGGTGATCAAATGGTTTAGTGTCTTCGCTGTCATAGGAACAGCGATCGGGCTCGTTGTTGCATATTTCTGCAGAAACAATTCCGACAGCCCGCAGGAAAATGCGTCTGACCACACAGAGGAAGAGGATTTTGACCTTGACGCAGACTTAAAGCCTGCATCTGAAAGGGAATATGTTTCCCTCAGCAAAGATCCTGAAGGAACAAAAGAACAGGATGTTACGGAAGCAGAGACAGAAAGCTCGGAAGAAACGCCTGATATTTCAGAAGAGAAACCATCGGAAGAGCCAAAAGAAAATTAAGCAGCAGGGATATAAACGTACAGGAGACTGTCTTGCGGCGACCCATATATTCGCCCGGACAGTCTCTCCTTTTATGGTAAACACCCTTGGCCTTGATATAAAAGATGCAGGAAAGAAAGGAATGGTTATGCGAAGGATACTGACCACATTCATACACTGCTTTATAATTCTTTTAACTTTTTATATATTGTTTTACCTTTCACATACAGTATTGACTCTCTACCTATTCATCTGGGCAGCCCATAACAACTACCTGTACTTATGGGTTATAGCTGTTATCCTCGCAATATTCCAAAAGCCGTCGGTCGCTTACAGCATTACAGCAGGGAATGTTGCCGGGGTGATCATTGGTCAGTATCTGGGCGACTATATACAAGCGGTCCGGTCAGCGAAGATCACGGACACAATGTCAGCCGAGATGATACATCATCTCAGCAATCATCACGGCGCTTTAATATGGCTGATCGTCATTCTGGTCTCTATCGCGGTGGGAATCCTGCTGCAGATCAGATATACGCAAAAGCACACATCCTCTACTGTAAATGTCCCTCAAATACCATAAACAAAAATTTAATTGTGAGTTACATAAAAGACCCGCAAAACGACAGTTTCAGCAGGTCTTTTTGTGTCTCGTTTTCCACGCCTCGTTCAGCAGTTTTACAGCTTCCCGGATCTTCTCCTCGTTCATATTGGCATATCCGAGCAGGATGACTGTCTCCTCTGTGTCTTCCTTCCCATCCACATAGTATTCCGACAGCCCATATACCTTCACGCCCTTTTCAGCCGCTTTCTGAATCAACTCTTCCTCGCTTCTTCCGTCCCGGAAATGAAGCAGCAGATGTACTCCCGCATTCTCTCCTGAAATGCGTATATCCGGATTCATCTCCTTGAGAGCGGAAAGAAGCGTATCATGTCTGCTCCGGTACAGCGCTCTTGTCTTATTCAGATGTCGTTCATAGCAGCCTTCTTCAATAAATTTCTGCAGGATCAGCTGATCCACCTTTGACACAGTAGAACTGATAAACCCGCACCGCTCCCGGTACACGCTGCACACTGCTTCCGGAAGAACCATATAGCTCATACGGATTGCAGGAGCGATCGACTTGGAAAACGTACCGATATAGATCACCTTCCCGCTCCCGTCGAATCCCTGGAGCGCAGGGATAGGCTTTCCCTTATATCGGAACTCGCTGTCATAATCGTCCTCAATGATATATCTGTCCTTGTCTCCTTCCGCCCATCTGAGCAGCTCCATCCTCCGGCGGATCGGCATGACCGTGCCCAGCGGATACTGGTGGGACGGCATGACAAAAGCAATGTCCGCTCCGGACTTTTCCAACCCGTCCACGCGCATTCCTCTGCTGTCCATGTCTACAGTGCACACCTCATAGGACAGATTCTCAAAAAGGCGGTAAGCCTGGCGGTAGGTCGGATTCTCCAGAGCGACCCGGTGTCTGTTCCCCAGCACCGCGCAGAGAAGCATCAGGAGATAATCGTTTCCCGCGCCCACGATGATCTGATCCGGAGTACAGTTCACCCCTCTTGCCTGGTGGAGATAGCTGCCGATTGCATTTCTCATCCCGTACTCGCCCTGGGGGCATCCGAGACGGAACAGCTCTGCCCGGTCGTCTGTCAGACATTCGCGGGAGAGCTTTCTCCACGCATTATAGGGGAAACTTTTCAGATCTACCCCGTTCGGGGTGAAATCATACTCGTACTGCTTTTCTTCCGTTCTCTCCTGCCTTTCCTCTGTCCCGCTTCCCGTGCCAAACTGATACAGCCCCTCAATCTCAGATACAAAGTATCCTCTGTAAGGCTGCGCTTCAATATATCCTTCTGAGAGCAGCTGCTCATATGCCAGTTCCACGGTACTCCTGCTCACGTCCAGATGGCGGCAGAGCGCAGGCGTAGAAGGGAGCTTTTCCCCACTGGGGATGGCTCCATTCTGGATTTCTTCTTTTATATAGGAATAAATCTGCTCGTACAGGGGGACCTTATCCCCCTGTTTTAAACTGATTGTCAACTCATTCATAACACATTTTACTTCGGAAGCTTAAAGGAGCTCTTCAGCGAAACGATCCGGTTGAATACCAGATGCTCCGGCGCAGAGTCATGGGCGTCAATACAGAAATAACCGTTGCGCACAAACTGAAAGCTGTCATATGCCCCCGCGCCCTCAAAGCTGGGCTCAACATAGGCATCCTTGATCACTTTCAGAGAATTCGGATTTAAATTCAGGGAACCGTCCTCCTTATTGTAGACTCCCTTTTCCTCATCGATCAGATTTTCATACAGCCTTACCTCTGCCTTCTGAGCGTAAACGGCCGGAACCCAGTGGATCGTGCCCTTTACCTTTCTTCCGGTGAATCCGCTTCCTGCCTTTGTCTCGGGATCATAGGTACAGTGCACTTCTGTCACTTTGCCGTCCTCATCTTTGACAAAGCTTACGCATTTCACGAAATACGCGTGCATCAGGCGGACCTCATTTCCCGGGAAAAGCCGGAAGTATTTCTTCGGAGGTTCTTCCATGAAATCTTCCCTCTCGATATAGAGTTCCCGGCTGAAAGGAACTTTTCTTGAGCCAAGCTCTTCATTTTCCAGATTGTTTGCCACATCCAGATACTCAACCTCTCCCTCCGGATAATTGTCGATCACCAGCTTAATCGGGTCAAGGACAGCCATCATGCGAGGCTTTTTCATCTTCAGATCTTCACGGATGCAGTACTCAAGCATCGCATAATCTACAGAACTCTGTGCCTTGGAAACTCCGCACATGTCGATAAACATCTTAATAGACTCCGGCGTGAACCCACGGCGTCTCAACGCTGCGATAGATACCAGTCTCGGATCGTCCCATCCGTCCACAATGCCGTCTTCTACCAATTTTTTGATATACCGCTTTCCTGTCACCACGTTCGTCAGATACAGCTTCGCAAACTCGATCTGCCTCGGCGGATTCTCGAACTCGCACTCGCGCACTACCCAGTCATAGAGCGGCCTATGATCTTCAAACTCCAGAGTACAGATGGAATGCGTGATTCCCTCGATCGCGTCCTCGATTGGATGGGCGAAATCATACATCGGATAGATACACCACTTGTCCCCTGTATTGTGATGTGTCATGTGCGCCACCCGATAAATAATCGGATCCCGCATATTGATATTCGGCGAAGCCATATCGATCTTCGCGCGGAGTACCTTCTCTCCATCCTTATATTTCCCTTCACGCATTTCCTCAAAGAGCTTCAGGTTTTCCTCAACAGAACGGTTCCGGTACGGGCTTTCCTTTCCCGGCTCTTTCAGCGTGCCGCGGTATTCCCTCATCTGATCCGGAGTCAGGTCACAGACAAAAGCCTTCCCCTTTTTGATAAGCCTGACCGCGCATTCATACATCTGGTCAAAATAATCGGAAGCAAAATACAGATGGTTTCCCCAGTCCGCTCCCAGCCATTTGATGTCCTCTTTGATGGAATCCACAAACTCCATCTTTTCTTTCGTGGGGTTCGTGTCGTCAAATCTCATATGAAAGGTCCCGCCGTATTCCTTGGCGAGTCCGTAATTTAAAAGGATGGACTTGGCATGTCCGATATGAAGATATCCGTTTGGCTCAGGCGGGAAACGGGTGCAGACATGGTCGTACACTCCCTCTGCAAGATCCTTGTCGATCTCCTGCTCGATAAAATTCTTTGAAACAGCTTCGTTTTCCATTATATCCTCCTCTGATAACGCAAAAACTTCATGGAGATTATCTTACCATAAAATGCAAATGACCACAAGAGGAGGATACTCCACACTTTTTACTTTCCATTCGGCCTGTTCCGTGCTATACTCTCAAAAGAATTACAGAAAGGAAATAGATGATACTATGAAAAGAGAAAAGTTCGGTTCCCGCCTCGGGTTTATCCTTGTGTCCGCGGGATGCGCCATCGGACTCGGAAATGTATGGAAATTCCCGTACATGGCGGGTCAGTACGGGGGCGCTGCCTTTATCCTTATTTACTTACTGTTCCTTGTGATCCTGGGAATGCCCATCATTGTATGTGAGTTCAGTGTAGGCCGTGCCAGCCAGAAGAGCATTGCCACATCCTACAATGTACTTGAGCCGGAGGGATCTCGGTGGCATTATACACGCTGGTTTGCTATTGCAGGCAACTATCTGCTTGTCATGTTTTACTCCATGGTAGGCGGATGGATGCTCTACTATTGCTTCCGCCTGGCAAAAGGAGAGTTCACGGGGATCACCACTGAAGCAGTCACAGACAAATATAACTCCATGCTTCAGTCTCCGGGCACGCTCATGTTCTGGACCGTACTGGTCATCCTGCTCTCCTTCTGGATCTGCAGCATCGGTCTTCAAAAGGGTGTGGAAAAAATCATGAAGGCTACCATGCTCTGCCTGCTGGCGATCATGGTAGTGCTGGCGGTACGCTCCGTCACTCTCACAGGTGCTTCGGAAGGCCTTAAGTTCTAT
>CALWFS010000025.1 GCA_944377705.1 uncultured Mediterraneibacter sp.
TATTTCTCCGAAGAATAGGTGGGAAATGGCAGATATGCTCCGGTTTGCCGTGGACTTCCATCATCCCATCGCAATCCGCTATCCGAGGGGAGCGGCGTATGAAGGAATGCAGCAGTTTCGGGCTCCGATCGAGTACGGGAAGAGCGAAGTACTCTATGAGGAGGAAGACATTGCCATAATTTTTGTCGGACATATGGCAGAGCTGGCAGGCAGTGTGCGTCGAAGCCTGAAAGAGATCGGGTACAGCTGCAGCCTCATCAATGCCCGGTTTGTCAAGCCGCTGGATACGCAGCTTTTGGAAGAGCTTGCAAAAGACCATTTTCTGTTTGTGACGATCGAGGAAAACGTGATCACAGGAGGCTTCGGAGAGCAGGTCATGGATTATGTCTCCCGCGCGGCGCTGGATGTACATGTCCGCAATATCGGGATCTCGGACGAATATGTGGAGCATGGGAACGTTGAAGTCCTCAGAAAAGAGGTCGGGCTGGAAAGGGATGCTGTCGTGAAGCAGACGGTCTCAGACTATCTGAGGCTTATGGAAAATAACAAAAAAGGGAATTGACATGAAAGAACGTTTGGATGTACTGCTTGTGAAGAGAAATCTTGCAGAATCAAGAGAAAAGGCAAAGGCTGTCATTATGTCGGGCAATGTTTTTGTGGACGGTCAGAGAGAGGATAAGGCGGGGAGCACATTTTCCCCGGATGTCAGCATAGAAGTCAGAGGGCATGTCCTTCCTTATGTGAGCAGGGGCGGTCTGAAGCTGGAAAAGGCTCTTGCCAATTTTGATGTGGATGTAAAAGGGTGTGTGTGTACGGATGTCGGCTCATCCACAGGAGGGTTCACAGACTGCATGCTCCAGAACGGTGCCAGGAAGGTTTATGCCATTGATGTGGGGAGAGGACAGCTTGACTGGAAGCTGCGCAATGATCCCAGGGTAGTGTGTATGGAAAAGACAAACATCCGCTATGTGACGCCGGAAGATATTGGCGAGCCTGTGGACTTTTCTTCTATTGATGTGTCTTTTATCTCTCTGACGAAGGTTCTGATGCCGATCAGGGATTACCTGAAGGCGGACGGACAGATCGTGGCTCTGATCAAACCTCAGTTCGAGGCTGGCAGGGAGAAGGTCGGGAAAAAGGGCGTGGTCAGGGAAAAGAGCACGCATCTGGAAGTGATCCGAAAGGTGATGGATTTTGCTCAGAGTATCGGATTTGATCTTTGCGCCCTGGATTTTTCACCCATAAAAGGACCGGAGGGAAATATCGAATACCTGATCTGTCTGAAGAAATCCGGAAAAAATGAGGGAGAAAACAGAGGGATCGATCCGAACGCAGTGGTGGACCGGGCGTTTGAAGAGCTTGCAAAGTAGGCGGCAAGAGGTGTGACATGGACTGCTTTTATATCATTACGAATAAACTTAAGGATAAAGATTATGCCATTACGAATGAGATCCGTCAGTATATCGAGGATCACGGAAAGATATGTTTTCTCTCAGAAAAGGACGGAGAAGGACACATCATACCCGGGACAGTCCCTGAGAAGGCGCAGTGCGGGCTTGTGCTCGGGGGCGACGGGACTCTGATCCGGGCGGTCCGGGATCTGGGGGAGCACAGCCTCCCTCTTCTGGGGATCAACCTGGGGACCCTGGGCTACCTGGCGGATGTGGAACTGAAAGATTTTAAGGGAGCGCTGGACCGGCTTTTTAAAGGGCAGCCGGATATTGAAGAGCGTATGATGCTCGAGGGAGCGTTCCGCGGCTCCAGAAAGGATATCGCTATAAACGATATTGTCCTGGCAAGGGAAGGAAAGGTCCGGATCGTCAGCTTCAATATCTATGTGAATGGCGCTCTGCTCAATACTTATCAGGCAGACGGGGTCATCCTGTCAACTCCGACAGGCAGTACAGGGTACAATCTCTCTGCAGGAGGGCCTGTGGTGGAGCCGACGGCGCAGATGATCGTGATCACTCCGATCTGCTCTCATGCTTTGAATACAAGCAGTGTCGTGCTTTCGGCAGATGATATTATTGAGATCGAGGTCTGCGAGGGCCGTTATGGAAGGCAGGAACAGGTATCCCTCTGCTTCGACGGAGCGGAACAGACTACCCTTGTTACCGGAGAGAGAGTCTGTATCAGGCGAGCCGAGCAGACAGCCAAGCTGATCAAGCTGAGCAGAGAGAGCTTTATGAAAACCATGCGCAAAAAGATGAAAGGAAATTAAAGAGATGAAAGTCAGCCGGCATGCAAAGATCATTGAATTAATCAGCCAATATGATATTGAGACTCAGGAAGAGCTTGCAGAGTACTTGAATCGGGCAGGCTTTAAAGTGACCCAGGCGACGGTATCCAGAGATATCCGGGACCTGAAGCTCACGAAGGTGTCCGTGGGCGCCGGGAAACAGAAGTATGTCGTGCATCGGCAGGACGAGCCGGAAATGAGCGAAAAATATATCCGTGTACTGAGAGACGGCTATGTATCCATGGATATGGCACAGAATATCCTGGTGATCAAAACTGTATCCGGGATGGCGATGGCAGTGGCGGTCGCCGTGGATTCAATGAAGTGGAATGAAGTCGTGGGATGCATCGCGGGGGATGACACGATCATGTGCGCAATCCGGACCGTGGAGGATACAGTGGCTGTGATGGAGAAGATAAGGAAGATTGTTTCAAAAGGAGAATAGATGTCAGTATGTTACAGAACCTTCATGTGAAAAACCTGGCTCTTATCGATGAGACAGAAGTAGATTTCGGGCCCGGACTCAATATACTTACCGGTGAGACCGGCGCGGGAAAATCTATTCTCCTGGGCTCGGTCAGCCTTGCCCTGGGCGCAAAGTACAGCGCGGATATGCTGAGGAACGGGGCGGAAAGCGGACTTGTGGAGCTTACCTTTACTGTAGACGATGAAAAGCTGAAAAAGAGACTGGAAGCGCTGGACATCTTCCCGGAGGGAAATATGGTCACTCTGAGCCGCAGATTGATGGCGGGCAGGAGCTTAAGCCGCATCAACGGCGAGACAGTGAACATGTCGACCCTCAGAGACGCTGCCAGCATGCTGATCGACATTCATGGCCAGCATGATAACCAGACCCTTCTTCACAGGAAGAATCATCTTGCCCTGCTCGACCTGTATGCAGGGGAAGAGCTGCGCCCGGTGAAGGAGGAAATGAGAGCTTGTTATCGGAGATATCAGGAGATATGCCGTCAGGAGGAAGCATGCTCCCTGGATGAAGAGGGGAGAAGGAGAGAGTTCTCCCTTGCGGAATTTGAAGTAAGCGAGATCGAGGAGGCTGCCCCTGTGCCCGGGGAGGATGAAGAACTCGAAGAACTTTATCGGAGAATGACGGAAAGCAGGAAGATCACTGAAGCAGTGGGAGAGACATACCGCTATACATCTGAGGACGCAGGCTGTAATGCCAGTGACTGCTTAAGCCGGGCGATCCGTGCCTTCCAGGATGCGGCGGAATTTGACGAGACGGGGGCGCAGTTATACAGCCAGCTTCTGGATGCTGACAGTCTGCTCAATGATTTTAACCGGGAACTCTCTGAGTATGCAAAAAGTTTTGAATTTTCGGAGGATGAGTTCAGGGAGACCGAAGAGCGTCTGAATCTTCTCAATCATTTAAAGGCAAAATACGGAAATTCTGTCAAGGAAATCCTCGCATACTGTGAAGAAAAAAAGAAAAGAATAGAAGAACTGAGAGATTATGATTCTTACAGGGCGAGGATCCGAGAAGAAAAGGAGCGAGCTCTGGAAGAAGTTCAGGATGTGACAGACAGGCTGCGAAACATACGCGTGAAATATGCTTCGGAATTTTCGGAAGCGATCCGAGAACAGATGGCAGAGTTAAATTTTATGGATACAAGACTGGAACTGCGTATCACAGATAGCGGACATTTCAGCGCAAACGGAAGGGATGAGGCAGAGTTTTACCTTGCCGTGAATCCGGGTGAACCTATGAAAGCCCTGGGGAATATCGCGTCCGGTGGTGAGCTTTCCCGTATCATGCTTGCGTTAAAGGCTGTCCTGGCGGATGAGGAAGATACTCCCACGCTGATCTTTGATGAGATCGACGCGGGAATTTCCGGCATCACGGCAGGCAGAGTGGCAGAAAAGCTGCGCCTGATCGGAAAAAGCCGTCAGGTGATCTGTATCACCCACCTGCCTCAGATCGCCGCGGCTGCGGATGTGCATTTTGTGATCAAAAAAGAAGCGGAAGGAAATTCCGTTCAGACTCGGATCCAGCTTCTGGATGAGGAGGCATCCGTGGGCGAACTGGCGAGGCTGCTCGGCGGAGCAAGCGTGACAGAGCATATCACGGAAAGTGCGAGAGAAATGAAAGAATTGGCAAAGAGTGAAATATAATACCAGTGTGAAAAGGCGGAAACCCACACATACTAGAAACGGATACGGCGCAGGTATCCGTTTCTTTTTTCTTACAGAAGAAAGGATGTTTATCCTCATAAAAGAAAGGAAGTGAAAGTGTGGTGGAAAGCCGGAAATACAGGATTTTTCTCTCCCTGCTGCTCATGGCTGCCGTCCCGGCGCTGGTCTTAGGGTGGAACAGCGCATGGAAAACGGCGGAAGATCTGCCATTGCAGCAGGCAGAAGCCAGCGCCGGGACGGCAGAGAGTGATACAGTTCTCCTCGGAGGAATGCCGGTGGGCATCTATATGGAGACAGACGGGGTAATGGTTCTTAACACGGAACAGATCGAGGGCATCGACGGAAAAGAGTATGAGCCGGCGGCAAATCTGGTCCGCTCAGGAGATTATATCACGGCAGTAGATCACCGGGAGATCAGTGGGAAAAGAGAACTGCTGGAAGCGGTGGAAGGCATATCCGGGGACGGGGTTATACTCACGATCCGCCGTGGGGAGGAGACTATGGATATCAAAATAGACCCCGTGGAGTACGCGCCAGATGAATATCGGCTGGGGATCTGGGTGAGGGATAATGTGCAGGGACTGGGGACAGTTACATTTCTCACTGAGCAGAGCCGGTTTGGGGCACTCGGACACGGCATCCACGATACCGACACAAGCGTGCTCATGTCGATCTCGGAAGGGACCGTATACCGGACCAGCATACAGGATATTATCCGAGGAGCCGATGGTTCGCCTGGGAGCATGGAAGGGATCATTGTTTATAATAATTATAATGTGCTCGGGACCATTGACAAAAACACAGAGGCCGGGATCTACGGCTCCATAGATAGGATCAATGAACTGTTCGAAGAACAGATTCCTATCGAAACCGCCCGGAAGGAAGAGATCGTGACAGGTCCTGCATCAATCCGATGCTTCGTTGACAACGAATTAAAAGAGTATGACATTCAGGTGACAGATATCGACATGTCCGGAGCAGAAATCAACAAAGGTCTTGTCATCCAGGTGACAGACCCGGAATTACTGGAAAAAACAGGGGGGATCATCCAGGGAATGAGCGGAAGCCCGATCATACAGAACGGAAAGCTGGTCGGTGCGGTCACTCATGTGTTCGTGCAGGATTCGACAATGGGATATGGTATATTTATAGAGAATATGCTGAACCAGGTCGAAGAATCTGAAATGTCGAAAAGGCTGTCGAATTAGTGCTACAAAATCTCCTTGATTCTGCAATCTGACGCAAGATATAATAATCGAGTGGCGTTTCAGGGAAACTTCTCAGATCTAAAGGAGAGAAGAGGATGGAACATTTGAGTGTTGCCATAGCTGACGATAACCAGAAGATCCTCGACCTGCTCGGAGACATTATCAGCACAGACAAAGATCTGGATCTGGTCGGCAAGGCAAAAAATGGTGAGGAGATGTGTCAGATCATCAAAGACAGACAGCCTGATGTTGTCCTTCTCGATCTGATCATGCCGAAAATGGACGGACTGACTGTAATGGAACAGATCAATCAGACAACGTCAGCCAATAAGCGCCCTTACTTTATCGTAGTTACAGCGGTAGGTCAGGAAAGAATCACGGAAGATGCCTTTAACAAAGGTGCGAATTACTATGTCATGAAGCCGTTCAATAATGAAATGCTTCTGGATAAGATAAAATCAGTGAGAAAAATGTTCCGGGGAAGCGACAGAAAAGAGGAAAGCAGGACAGAAGGAAATTCCCAGAGCGGGAGTCTCGAAAACCGTGTGACGAACATGCTGCACGAAATCGGGATCCCGGCGCATATCAAGGGATACCATTATCTGCGCGATGCGATCATAATGGCGGTGAACGATATGGATGTGTTAAATGCCATCACAAAAATCCTTTATCCCACAGTGGCGAAAAAGTACCAGACCACATCCAGCCGTGTGGAGCGTGCGATCCGGCATGCGATCGAGGTGGCATGGGGCAGGGGAAAGCTGGATACCCTTGACGAACTGTTCGGATATACGGTGAGTACAGGGAAAGGAAAGCCTACAAATTCCGAGTTCATCGCCCTGATCGCAGATACGATCCAGCTTGAATATAAACATGGGGGAATGATGAAGTAAAAAGGTTACCGTTGCATTATGCAGGAAATAAGGTATAATATACATTAATAATAAGCCTTTTGGCGATTAATGCAAAATGGAGGATCGAAGTTATGAAAAACATTTTATTTGCTTCTTCAGAGTGTGTGCCTTTTATCAAGACCGGAGGTCTTGCGGACGTTGTCGGCTCGCTCCCGAAAGAGTTCGACAAAGAGAGATATGATGTGCGTGTTGTGATCCCCAATTACACCTGTATGAAGCAGGAATGGAAAGAAAAGCTGGAGTACGTGACTCATTTTTATATGGACATTGCCGGACAGAATCAGTATGTAGGAGTATTAAAGACTGTATTAAATGACATTACATTCTATTTTATCGACAATGAGCACTATTTCAGCGGGTTTGCTCCGTATGACGGTGATCCGAAGTGGAATATCGAGAAATTCGCATTCTTTTCAAAAGCAGTTTTGAGTATCCTTCCGGTGATCGGATTTCGACCGGACCTGATTCACTGCCATGACTGGCAGACCGGTTTGATCCCGGTATATCTTGATAACTTCAGATATCTTGGCGAGTACTATCGCGGCATCAAGACTGTCATGACCATACATAACCTGAAATTCCAGGGGGTGTGGGATACAAAGACAGTGAGAAACATTACTGGTCTGCCGGAGTATTATTTTGTTCCTGACAAAATGGAAGCATACAAGGACGCAAATCTGCTGAAAGGCGGAATCGTATACGCAGATAAAGTGACGACTGTGAGCCGGAGCTATGCGGATGAGATCAAGACGCCGTTTTATGGAGAAGGTCTGGACGGATTGATGTCCGCAAGATCCAACGACCTTCGCGGGATTGTGAACGGACTGGATTACAGTGACTGGAACCCGCAGACAGACTGGAGGATTGCGAAGAAATTTTCGATCGAGAACTTCAGGAAGAATAAACCGGCCAATAAGACGTCACTCCAGGAAGAACTGGGACTGAACGTGGATCCGAAAGTCATGCTGATCGGCATGGTGTCAAGACTGACGGATCAGAAAGGATTTGACCTGATTGATTACATTATGGATGAACTCTGCCAGGATGCAGTGCAGATCGTTGTACTTGGAACAGGTGATGTGAAATATGAAAATATGTTCCGCCATTTTGCTTGGAAATATGCAGGAAGGGTATCGGCAAATATCTATTATTCAGATGAGCTTTCTCACAGGATTTATGCATCCTGCGACGCGTTTCTGATGCCGTCTCTGTTTGAGCCATGCGGTTTGAGCCAGCTTATGAGTCTGCGCTACGGCACACTGCCGATCGTGCGCGAGACAGGGGGGCTTAAGGATACAGTACAGCCGTACAATGAATTTGAAAAGACCGGAACAGGCTTCAGCTTCTGTAACTACAATGCACATGAAATGCTGAATACTGTCCGTTATGCCGAGAGGATATACTACGATAAAAAGAGAGACTGGAACAAGATCGTGGAGCGCGCTATGAGTCAGGATTTCTCTTGGAAAAATTCCGCAGGACAGTATGCGGACCTCTATAAAGAGCTGATCGGCGAATAAACAATACAACAGGAGACAGGAGATTTTTTACCGAATGAAGATAATTGACAGACTGAGAGAGGACAGCATACACATATCATTTGAAGTGTTTCCGCCGAAGACGGATGAGGGATTTGACAAAGTGATTGCCACGGTAGATGCCATGGCAGGATTAAACCCGGCGTTTATCAGTGTTACATACGGCGCGGGCGGCGGCACAAGCAAGAATACGGCCAGGATTGCTTCTCATATCAAGGATGATCTGCATCTGCTGAGCCTGGCACATCTGACCTGTGCCTCGTCGACAAAGGAAGAGGTGCGCAGGGTGATAGAAGATTTAAAGGAGCACGGGATCGAGAATATCCTTGCTTTGCGCGGAGACATTCCGGAAGGCGTGAGATTTCCTGTAGAAGACCGTTTCCGCTATGCGTGCGAGCTTGTTCAGGAGATCAGAAAGCATGGTGATTTCTGTATCGGGGCAGCATGTTATCCGGAAGGGCATGTGGAGAACGAACATAAGGAAGATGATATCCGATATCTGAAAGAGAAGGTAGACAGCGGGGTGGATTTTCTGACCACTCAAATGTTTTTTGACAATGATATTCATTATAATTTTCTTTACAGAATCAGAGAGGCAGGCATCATGGTGCCAGTGCTTCCGGGCATTATGCCCATCACGAGCGCTTCACAGATGAAACGGAGCCAGGAACTTTCAGGCACTGTGTTCCCGAGAAGGTTCCTTGCGATTCTGGATCGCTTCGGCAGCTCCCCGGCAGCGATGAAACAGGCCGGAATAGCGTATGCTACGGACCAGATCATTGATCTGCTTGCAAACGGCGTAAAAAATATTCATATTTATACAATGAATAAACCGGATGTCGCGGCAGCGATCATGAGCAATCTGTCAGAGATCATAAAGGTTTAAGGTGGAGATATGGAAAGACGGATAAAGGAGGCCGTCCGGTATCTGGGATATGGAAGAAATGCGGCAGACGAGAGGACTTTGACGCTGATCGAGGATGCGTTCGCAGAGCTGGAGCGAACAGCGGCGCCGAAGTCGGTCTGCCGCATTTTTGATTTAGATCAGACTGAGGATGGCAGGATCATAATCGGAAATATGGAGATTAGGAGCAGAAGCCTGAGCAGAAATCTGAAGGGATGTACAAAAACAGTACTCTTTGGAGCGACACTGGGCCCGGGGGTGGATCAGCTGATCCGCCGCATGTCTCTGACGGACATGGCAAAGGCAGTGATCCATCAGGCGTGTGCAGCTGCGCTTCTTGAAGAATATTGTGATGAAGAACAGCTTAAGATCGGGGCAGAGCTGGAGGAACAGGAGCTCTACATGCGTCCCAGGTTCAGTCCCGGATATGGAGATTTTGATATTCAGTACCAGGAGCCGCTTATGCGGATGCTGGACTGCGCAAAGACCATCGGACTTACCATGACGGACAGCTGTATGATGACCCCGACAAAATCAGTCACTGCTCTGATCGGCGCAAGTCCCATAAAAGAACGGTGTCCTATTGCGGGATGTGAGGCGTGTGAGAAAAAAGACTGCGAGTACAGAAGATAAGAGAGAACAGCGGAAAGGACAGATATATGCTCAGAGAAAGACTTGGAAAGGAACTTTTATATTTTGACGGCGGGATGGGAACGCTTCTCCAGGAGAATGGCCTTGCTCCGGGGGAGCTTCCGGAAACTTGGAACGTGGAACATCCGGAAGTGATCAGAGAGATACACAGACGTTATATTGAGGCGGGGAGCGATATCATCCTCACAAACACATTTGGTGCGAACGCGCTGAAATTCCATGATGAGAGCTGCTCATTAAAAGAGATCGTGGAATCTGCAGTAGGACATGTGAAAGCAGCAGTACGGGAAGCTGGCGCTGGCAGGCAGATCTACACTGCGCTTGACGTAGGACCTACCGGGAAGCTTTTAAAGCCTATGGGAGATCTGGATTTTGAGACGGCTTATGAGGCTTTCAGAGAAGTCATGGTCATGGGAGAACAGGCAGGCGCAGACCTTATCCACATTGAGACTATGAGTGATACTTACGAGCTGAAAGCAGCTGTGCTGGCGGCGAAGGAAAATACTTCGCTTCCCGTGTTTGCAACTGCCATCTTCGATGAGAGACGCAAGCTTCTTACCGGAGCGGATGTTCCTTCTGTCGCAGCTCTCCTGGAGTGCCTGCGAGTGGATGCCCTGGGAATCAACTGTGGAATGGGACCGGAACAGATGCTTCCTGTACTGGATGAGATGCTCCGGTATTCTTCCCTGCCGGTAATTGTGAAGCCAAATGCCGGTCTTCCGCAGCAGAGGGACGGAAGGACCTGCTATGACGTGGTGCCGGAAGAGTTTGCCCGGCTTATGAAACAAATCACAGAGATGGGGGCCTCTGTGATCGGCGGCTGCTGTGGAACGACTCCGGAGCATATCCATGCAATGAAGGAACTCTGCCGCGGACTTGATCCTCTGCCGGTCGTAGAAAAGGAATATACTGTCGTGTCTTCTTATGGGAAGAGTGTCTTTCTGGGCAATGGGGCAGAAGACAGTTTTGGGTCAAAGATCATTGGAGAAAGAATCAATCCCACAGGAAAAAAACGATTTAAGCAGGCGCTTAAGGAACACGACTTGGACTATATTCTAAGGGAAGCGATTACACAGCAGGACAGCGGGGCACATATTCTGGACGTAAATGTAGGGCTCCCGGATGTCGACGAGCCGGCACTGATGGAGGAGATCGTGCAGGAACTTCAGAGCGTGGTCAACCTGCCGCTTCAGATCGACACTGTGGACACAGAGGCTATGGAAAGAGCACTGCGTATATACAATGGCAAGGCAATGGTCAACTCTGTCAGCGGAAAGCAGGAGTCCATGGACAGTGTATTCCCGCTCATCCGGAAATACGGAGGAGTGGTTATCGGGCTTACCCTGGATGAAGAAGGAATACCGGCTGACGCAGACGGCAGGATCCGCATTGCCGAGAAAATCATAAATGAAGCGGGAAAATACGGGATCCGGAAAAAAGATATCGTTATAGATGCGCTTGCCATGACGATCAGCTCTGAGCCGGAAGGGGCGAAGGTGACTCTGGAGACTCTCCGCCGCCTGAGGGACGAAGTGAAGGTCAACACTGTACTTGGAGTATCCAATATTTCCTTTGGGCTCCCCAGCCGTCCGGTCATCAATTCTGCTTTCTACACGATGGCAATGATGAACGGGCTGAGCGCGGGGATCATCAATCCTTCCTCAGAGGATATGATGAAGGCGTGGTATGCATATCATGCACTGATGGATCTGGATTCGAACTGTGAGCGCTATATCAGCAGATACAGCGCGGTTTCCGCAGGCACGGCAGGAACGCCGGCTTTGGGACCTGGAACTAATACTCCGGAAATGGGACTTTCCGCTGCGATAGAAAAAGGGCTCAAAGATGACGCGCACACCATTACCCTGAGGCTGACAGAGGAAAAAGCGCCTCTGGATATCATTAATGAGGAGCTGATCCCTGCACTGAACAGGGTGGGAGACGGATTTGAGAAGGGAACTGTTTTCCTCCCTCAGCTCCTTATGAGCGCAGAAGCGGCGAAGAGCGCGTTTGCCGTCCTGAAAGAAAAAATGGACAAAAGCGGAGAGGTTCAGGAGAAAAAAGGCACTATCGTTATCGCAACGGTCAAAGGCGATATCCATGACATCGGAAAGAATATCGTGAAAGTACTGCTGGAGAATTACAGCTTTGACGTGATCGATCTGGGGAAGGATGTCCCGCCGGAAAAGATCGTGGACACAGTGCTGGAAAGACAGGTCCCGCTCGTGGGACTGAGCGCTTTGATGACAACGACTGTGGTCAGCATGGAGGAGACAATCCGTCAGCTGAGGGAAAAAGCTCCGGGATGCCTCGTTATGGTCGGCGGGGCAGTCCTCAATCAGGAGTATGCGGATATGATCGGAGCGGATTTCTACGGAAGGGACGCAATGCAGTCTGTCCATTATGCTCAGAAGGTGTTCGAAAACAAGGAATAAAACGAAATTTTTACAGAAATGTATAAATGCGCGTTATATGATCCCCTGTATTGTTCTTAAAATAATACAGGGGATTGTTAAAAATATATCTGGGAAATTTATTGTATACATGATATCATTAAGGGAAGGAAAGGCATGCGTTCAGACATGCTCTTCAACAGAGAGAAAATCAGGAGGAACAGAAAATATGGAGTTGAATATGAGAGGACTGCATACAACAGTGAGAGCGATCCGCAGACGTGTGTTTACAGAAGTGGCAAAGCTCGGATTTAAGGCGGATGCGAAGACACTTCTAGATGATATGGAAGCCATCCCCTATGAGATTGTTAATGACGATACGGAAAAGTATCGTGAGAGTACTTACCGCTCAAGAGCAATCGTAAGGGAGAGACTGCGTCTTGCAATGGGACTTTCTCTGCGCCCGGAGAACAAACCGGTCCACCTTACCGCGGGAGTGGAAGCGAGCAATATTTCAGAGAAGTATTATGAGCCGCCGCTGATGCAGGTGATCCCGTCTGCGTGCGAGAGCTGCGAGGAGAATAAATACGAGGTGAGCAATGTCTGTAAGGGGTGTCTTGCGCATCCGTGCCAGGAGGTCTGTCCGAAGGATGCGATCTCAATGGTGAACGGACGCTCATTCATCGATCAGGAGAAGTGCATCAAATGCGGAAGATGTAAATCAGTCTGCCCATATGATGCGATCGCGAAAAAAGAGAGACCGTGCCAGAAGGCGTGTGGCGTGAATGCGATCATATCAGATAAATACGGGCGCGCGTTTATTGATAATGACAAATGCGTTTCCTGCGGTATGTGTATGGTAAGCTGTCCATTCGGTGCGATCTCAGATAAATCGCAGATCTTTCAGCTGGCAAGAGCATTGTCAGAGGGAGAGGAGATCGTCGCGGAAATCGCTCCGGCATTTGTCGGACAGTTCGGCGATAACATTACCCCGAGAAATATCAAGGCAGCTCTGCGGGAGCTGGGATTTTCCGAAGTTTACGAGGTGGCGCTGGGCGCGGACATCGGGGCCATCGCTGAGGCGCATCACTATGTGGATAAGGTAGTGACAGGAGAACTTCCATTCCTGCTTACATCCTGCTGTCCGTCCTGGGCGGTCCTGGCGAAGAAGTACTTCCCGGATGTGATCGATGAGATCTCCCAGGAGCTGACACCTATGGTGGCGACGGCAAGGACGATCAAACAAGAGCATCCGGACGCCAAAGTCGTGTTTATCGGACCGTGCGCGTCAAAGAAGCTGGAGGCGTCCAGACGTTCTGTAAGGAGTGATGTGGATTTTGTCGTTACCTTTGAGGAGATGCAGGCAATGTTTGATGCAAAGGGAATCGACCTTACGCAATATGAGGCGGAATCTTCGTTCCATGACGCAACAGGCGCCGGGCGCGGCTATGGCTGCGCTGGAGGCGTGGCTGCGGCGATCGAGAAATGTATCAATACATACTATCCGGATGTACAGGTTAATATCGAACATGCGGAAGGACTGGCGGAGTGCAAAAAGATACTTGCCCTTGCAAAGGCAGGGAAGATGAATGGCTGTCTGATCGAGGGAATGGGATGTCCGGGCGGATGTATCGCCGGCGCGGGCACGAACATTCCGGTAAACAAGGCAAAGAAGAATCTTACAGCCTTTGTAAAGAATTCTACTAAGTCTGTTCCGCCCAAGGAGCTTGAGGAGATCGAGCTGAAATAAAACGATCCGGATCATTCAGGCGGGCGCTCTTTTCAGGGCGCCCGCTTTACAAATATATCCTGCTGTGATATATTATAAAACAGGCTTTTTGGAGCGAAAGAGGAGGATTATAGCAATGCAGCCATATGGAGTAAACCAGCTTAGAAAAATGTTTCTTGAGTTCTTTGAGAGCAAGGGACACCTTGCAATGAAGAGCTTTTCCCTGGTGCCGCACAATGATAAGAGCCTTCTGCTCATCAATTCAGGAATGGCGCCGTTAAAACCATATTTTACGGGGCAGGAGATTCCGCCCAGAAAGCGCGTGACCACCTGCCAGAAATGTATCCGTACAGGAGATATCGAAAATGTAGGAAAGACTGCACGCCACGGTACATTCTTTGAGATGCTCGGAAACTTTTCTTTTGGAGACTATTTCAAAGAAGAGGCGATCCAGTGGACATGGGAGTTCCTGACGGATGTGGTGGGACTTGACCCGGACCGTCTGTATCCGTCTGTGTATGTAGATGATGACGAGGCCTTTGAGATCTGGAATAAAAAGATGGGCATTCCGGCGGAACGTATCTTTAAATTCGGCAAGGAAGACAACTTCTGGGAGCACGGTTCCGGTCCGTGCGGCCCCTGTTCTGAGGTATACTATGACAGAGGCGAGAAATACGGCTGCGGAAAGCCGGACTGTACCGTGGGATGCGACTGTGACCGGTATATGGAGATCTGGAATGATGTGTTCACCCAGTTCGACAATGATGGGAACGGCAATTACAGCGAACTTGAGCAGAAAAACATTGATACTGGGATGGGGCTGGAGCGCCTGGCATCTGTGGTTCAGGATGTGGAGTCCATTTTTGACGTGGATACGCTGAAAGCCCTCCGCGACCATGTGTGCCGTCTGGCTGGCAAAGAATATGGCAGGGACTATAACGCAGACGTGTCTATCCGTGTGATTACGGATCATATCCGCTCCGTGACATTCATGATCTCCGATGGGATCATGCCGTCCAACGAAGGACGCGGCTATGTGTTGCGCCGTCTCTTAAGACGTGCCTGCCGCCACGGAAGACTGCTGGGTATCCATAAAGGATTCCTGCCGGAGCTGGCGCAGAGCGTGATCGAAGGTTCCAAGGACGGATATCCGGAGCTGGAGGAAAAGAAAGAGTTTATCCTCAAGGTGATTACAAAAGAGGAAGAACAGTTTAATAAGACTATCGACCAGGGACTCGGCATCCTTTCTGACATGATCGCAGATATGGAGACAAAGGGTGAGAAGACACTGAGTGGCGATGATGCGTTCCGCCTCTATGATACTTATGGATTTCCACTTGACCTGACAAAGGAGATCCTGGAGGAAAAGGGGATGGATGTGGATGAAGAAGGATTCAAGGCATCCATGGAGGTCCAGAGGACAACAGCAAGAAACGCGCGTGAAGTGACGAACTATATGGGCGCTGACGTTACAGTATACGAATCCATTGATCCCAGTGTGACAAGTACTTTTGTTGGATATGACAACCTGACATGGGAGTCTGACGTGACAGTGCTCACCACAGAGGATGAGCTTACAGACGCGCTCTCAGAAGGACAGAAAGGCACTGTGTTTGTAAATGAGACTCCGTTCTATGCGACAAGCGGCGGACAGGAAGCTGATACCGGATACATCCGAACTTCTGAAGGGGAATTCAGAGTGGAAGATACGGTCAAGCTTCTTGGAGGAAAGATCGGTCATGTAGGCGTTATGACAAAGGGCATGATCAAAGTGGATGACAAAGTGTCTCTTGAAGTAGATGCAAGGAAGCGCGCTCTTTCTGCGAGAAACCACAGTGCGACCCATCTTCTGCAGAAAGCTCTCCGCACGGTTCTCGGCACTCATGTAGAGCAGGCAGGATCCAGTGTCAACGAAGACAGGCTGCGCTTTGACTTTACACATTTCTCTGCGTTGACAGCGGAAGAGATGAAAAAAGTAGAGGATATCGTAAACGAGCAGATTTCAAAAGGGCTTCCGGTCATTGTGAAGAACATGCCCATAGAGGAGGCAAAGAAGACCGGGGCACAGGCTCTGTTTGGCGAGAAATACGGCGATATCGTGCGTGTAGTAAATATGAGTGACTTTTCTATTGAATTCTGCGGCGGGACTCATGTGAAAAACACATCTGAGATCATGGCATTTAAAATCATTTCCGAGACAGGGGTTGCTGCAGGCGTGCGCAGAATCGAGGCGCTGACCTCTGACGGACTGATGAAATATTATTCAGATATGGAAGAGAAGTTAAAGAGCGCTGCACATCTGCTGAAAGCAACGCCGGATAATCTTGGCGACAAGATCAGCCACATGATCGCTGAGAATAAATCGCTTCACAGCGAGATTGAAAGCCTGAAGAGTAAAATGGCTCAGGAGGCTGCCGGTGATGTGATGGATCAGGTAAAGGAAGTAAAAGGAGTGAAACTCCTTGCGGCACAGATTGACGGCGTAGACATGAACGGACTGCGTGACCTGGGCGATCAGCTCAAGGAAAAGCTGGGCGATGGAGTGGTTGTGCTCGCTTCCGGCAATGAAGGGAAAGTCAGCCTTATGGCAACTGCGACAGACGGAGCAATGAAAAAAGGTGCGCATGCGGGGAACCTGGTGAAAGGCATCGCCGGATGCGTCGGTGGCGGTGGCGGCGGCCGTCCGAATATGGCGCAGGCAGGCGGAAAGAACCCGGCAGGAATCCCGGATGCTCTGGCAAAAGCAGAAGAGGTGCTGGAAGGTCAGATCAGCTGATCTCAGGATCGATATTTTTCGCTCTGACAGCGAAGAAAATGAAAATGTGCTGAATTTAGCGTGTTTTATAAGTTTTTCTGAGGAAAACAGTTGACGGAACAAAAAAATATGATATAATCTTTGTTAGTGCAATAAAAATACCCGATCAGTCGTATTATGCACAATACAAGGCTGGAGGGGAGGTAAGGTGTGAGACTATGTCAAATGTAATCGTTAAAGAAAA
>CALWFS010000026.1 GCA_944377705.1 uncultured Mediterraneibacter sp.
GAGGCACCGTGAAGGAGTTAAAAGAGACGCCGCAGTTTCATATCGCGGTGCTCGAATTTGATGAGTAAGCCTGCCGGCGGCCTGAAAAGCCAATAAACTGGCATAGTGAATCTGTTCAGATAAGGAGGAGAGAAAGCAATATGGGAAAGACTACAAAAAATCTGACGCTGTCCGCCATGTTCCTGGCGATTGGGATGGTGCTGCCATTTCTGACAGGACAGATCCCGCAGGTTGGAAACATGATGCTGCCAATGCATATCCCGGTTCTCTTATGCGGGCTGATCTGTGGATGGCAGTATGGGGCTGTGCTGGGGTTTGTCCTTCCGCTGCTCCGGTATTTTGTTTTTGGAATGCCGGTACTCTTTCCGACAGGGATTGCCATGGCGTTTGAGCTTATGACCTATGGACTGGTGATCGGACTGGTATATTCGCTGTCCCGGTGGAAATGCATCATTTCTCTTTATCGGGCTCTGATCACCGCAATGATAGCGGGACGGCTTGTGTGGGCGGCAGTGCAGATGATCCTGCTCGGAGTATCGGGCGGTGCTTTCACGGTGAAGATGTTCCTTGCAGGTGCATTCTTTAACGCGGTGCCGGGGATTATCATACAGCTTATCCTGATCCCGGCAGTTATGGTAGCTCTTGGGAGAACAGGGCTTGTGCATTTCCATGCCCATAAAAAGGAAACTGCTTCCGAAACAGAGTGAGAGAATTCAGGAAAATGCCTGTCTGTAAAATATGAGCAAGAACTCTAAATGGGCTGCCATGGATTACAGGCAGGTATTTTTCGTATTCTGAAATAATTCAATGGAAACATGAAAATGATATTGTAAAATATAAAACAAAATGTTATAGTATGAATAATACTAATAACAAATATTAAAAGGAATCATACAAGGCAGGGGAGGCCAGCCGAATGAGCCAAGACGTTCATGAAGAATTTGTCAATAAAAAATTGTGGAAAACATTCAGAAGAAGATTTAAGAGCCATACCACGGAGGCTTCCTACTGGTCAGATATCTCAGAATTCTGCCGTATCTGCGGAAAAAAAGCCGAAGACACGGACAAAGGAGATGTGGACCGCTATTATATCTATATGAAAAAAAGGATCGAGAGAGGAATAATAAGTCCTCTTACAGTGACAAAGAAGTTTCGGGAACTGCATTCTTTTTTTAAATTTGCAGAAGAGGAGACAGGGGATGCTGCGGCGTACAAGGACTATTTTTATCCCTATCTTAAGAATATGGAAAAGGAAAAAGGGCTTGCGAGGTCGATTCCGGTGGAGGATATGGATGCTCTTCTGAAAGCGGCTTCAGATAATCTGGCCTCATATACGATCTTGACCCTTATGTACCGCGCAGGGCTCTCGTCCACGGAGATCACGGGGCTGAACGGACCGGAGGATTTTGCCCTGTATGGGGAAGATGCTTATGTCCTGATCCCGGGAAGGAATGAGCCGTGCTACATACCGCAGGACGCCTGGAAGATCCTGATGGAGTATATGGATCAGAGAGAAATCTGTCCCAGTCTTTTTTATAACAGGAGCGGAAGGCGGCTTAATACAATGTATATCAGCCGGATGATGAAAAGATACTGCGGGAAAGCGGGAATCGGTCATTATAGCGCTGAGGCAGTCCGAAACTGCTGCGCGTTTAATCTGTTCTCCTATGGAGCGTCTCCGAAACAGGTGGCGGATCAGATGGGAAGGACGCAGCAGCAGATCCGAAGGTATCGGGGAATGAGTTATCGGGGGAATCTTCGGCGGAAGGCGGATGAACTGGTGAAAATCCATATCGAGAGCCCATAAAGCCTGACTGCCTGCTGAGGGAAAAACGAGACGATGTTCCCTTGAGATCAGTGTGAAAAATATTTGCGCACAAGGCAGGATATCACTCCAGCCGCGCACAGTCCGAAGAGGACGTTGTGCATAGAACCGAAAACCTCCAGCGAGCCCTTCAGCCCAAACAGGATCTCCGGTGATTCCGGCAGAAACCGGTAAAAAAGAAAAGCGAGATAGGAGGAGGCAAATACGAGTACAAAGGAAAACAGCCCCCGCCCGGCATCCTCTTTCCAGGAGCCGGACTCATCCCGAACACGGACTCTTGTCATTGACCAAAGCAGGGCAATGAATTCGAAGAGGAGAAAGATGACTGCTATACATACATATGCTGCCAATGTCATGGATATCCTGCGTGTACGAATGGACTCCATGATATCTCCGTAGGGTGTGCTTGCCCTCCAGAATGTATAAGTCACATATGCTGTTGTGGCCAGTATCAGGACTGCCGTAAGACAGCGGATCAGTGCGGCAGCGGCACGGGAGAGGACACGCCCGCCCTTGCGGATTGGAGCGGCGAGAGGCACGCCTCTTCTGTTCCTGCGCCGGGATGGACGTGGATCGTCGGCATACATGCTGTTCTTATGATTTTCATATGCGTCATCCTCCTCATAATAATCTGTATGGCTGCCCGGTCCGCGCCTGCGGCGGGATAAGGCAGAGACATCTTCCCAGCCGTCTTCATAAGTCACTTCAAAATCATCGTCAAATAAATCTGAGAAATCTGTATCACGTTTCATGGGCTTTCCTCGCTTTCTGAAAAAACTTCCCTTATGTTATAACTTTTTCCTGTCCTGTACAAGCCTTCATATCAAAATTTAAAAAAGATTTTATACATCTTACAAAAGTGTAAGCCTGACCGGGGGAATTGTAAGCTGTCTGAATGGAAGCATCCCCGGGGACTCTGTTACCATAGATATGCGGACAGGAAACAAAGATTCACTGACAGGAGGAAGAAAATGGAAAAGAAAAAAGACAGACGGATCGGCAGGGCGCTCAGCTGGATCCTGCTTGCACTCCTTGTAATGATCATCGTGCCAATCGGAGCCGTAATGTTCGTGATATCAGGACTCTGGAATGCGGCGGACAGGGTATTACTCAGATTTAACAAATAATGCTTCCTTTTTACATTGTTTCACAAATCTTTTCAAAATCTTAAGAATTACCTTCCGATTATCTTAAGAACACTTTTTTACAATAAGACCGTAAAAAGAGAAAATACTGCGGGTTTCAGAACCCAGAACAGAGATACAGTAAGAGGGAGGACTTATTTATGAAATATATTACATTTGCTGTACCATGCTACAACTCGGAGAGCTATATGAGGAGATGCGTGGACTCCCTGCTCGCAGGCGGCAGGGACGTGGAGATCATCCTGATCAATGACGGGTCCACGGACGGGACGGCTGAGATCGCGGATGAATATCAGTTGAGATATCCTGATATTGTGCGGGCCGTACACAAGGAAAACGGGGGACACGGATCCGGGGTAAATAAAGGATTGGAGCTGGCACGGGGAATCTATTATAAAGTAGTGGATTCGGATGACTGGCTGGATAAGGATGCCTATCTGAAGCTTCTTCAACGGATCAAAGATTTTTGTACAGACGGAAGCGCGGCCCTTGACCGGACGATGCCGGATCTTTTTGTATGCAACTATGTGTACGACCATCTGGATGAGGGGACCAGCCGGGTGATGGATTACAGGAATATCTTTCCAGAAGAAAAAATGTGTACATGGAACGACATCGGGAGATTTAAGCCATCTCAGTATCTGATCATGCACTCCCTGATGTTTCGCGCGGATGTCCTGAGAAGATCCGGCGTGAGGCTGCCGGAGCATACGTTTTACGTTGACAATCTGTTTTCTTATCAGCCCCTTCCATATGTGGAGAGCATCTATTACATGGATCTGGACCTGTATCATTATTATCTCGGACGAGAGGATCAGTCAGTCAATGAAAAAGTGCTCATGAAGCGGATCGACCAGCAGATCCGAGTGACGGAACTGGTGGCAAAAAGCGTGGATCTGCGCTCAGTAAAAGAGAAGTATCCGAAACTTGCCTCCTATATGACTCGCAATATTTCTATCATGCTGTCAATCTCATCCATCCACCTGCTTCTGATCAGGACAGCAGAGGCGGAACAGAAGAGAAGGGATATGTGGGAAAGTATCAAAACGTATAATACAGCGCTTTATTACCGCCTCAGGTACTCCACACTGAGCGGTCTGACCTATCTGCCGGGAAAACTGGGAGGAAAACTGACAGTCGGCGGATACCGTTTCGCGCGTAAGATCTATCAGTTCCAGTAGAAAAAATCATTTGAGAGACAGCAGGATCCGACAGTCCAGGAACCTGCTGCTGACAGAAGAGGGAGGCATACATATTTATGGCACAGATCTACATCGGGTTCGTTGATACTCCGGGATTTTTCGCAGGGATCATCCGCAGAACAATCAGGCAGAAATATATCCATGTGGCAGTGGGGCTGGATCCGTATCTTGAAGAGGCATACAGCATCGGGAGAAGGCATCCGTCCATTCCTCTGATCGCAGGCTTCGAGAAGGAGGATAAGAGGAAGATTCTGCGGGCATTCCCGGATGCTGATTATATGGTGTGCAGCATGGAGTGTACGGCAGAACAGAAAAAATATATAGAGAACGAGTTAAAAGAAGCGATGAAAAGACGTTTCCGCTATCACTATGCGGTGCTGGGACTTCCGTTCATCCTGCTGAACCGACCGTTTTATCAGAAGAATCACTATACATGTTCTTCTTATATAGCGAGACTTCTGGAAGAGGCCGGCGTCTGTAAATGGGGGAAACATTTTTCTCTTGTCACGCCGAAGGATTTCTATGAATACAGGGACAAGCAGAAGATTTTTGAAGGAAGTCTAAGAGAACTGACAGACGCGGTGAGAAAGACGCCTGAACTTAAAAGGATTCCGGCATTTCATTTTGCCAGTCCGGCATTTGCGGGCTCTGCATACATGAAACCGGGAGATCTGCAGAATGTGAGGAAACGGGGGATAGATTATGAGCGCTAAAAAGCGGGCACTTCAGATCGCGCTGTTTCTTGTGATCATGATGATGACCTTCTATGCACTCTTCAGCGGGCGAAACTTGTCGGAGATCGCTCGTGCCGTTGGGGAGATGTCCCCGCTGTACCTGATCCCGACAGTCGCGCTTGCCGTGTTTTTCGTGTGTGCGGAAGGGTACATGATCTGGTATCTCCTGCGGGCTATGCAAGCGCATAAGAATGGGGGAAAAGGAAGTTCTCTGTTCAGGTGCATCCAGTATTCATTCATCGGATTTTTCTATTCGGGGATCACTCCTTCGGCTTCAGGAGGACAGCCGGTACAGCTTTATTACATGAATAAGGATGGCAACAGAGGCTCTGACAGTACAGTTGTTCTTATGACCGTGGCAGTGGCATACAAGTTTGTTCTGGTAGTCGTGGGATTCGGGATCCTGCTGTTATGGTTCCATCCGCTCATAGGAGAAATGGGAAAATATTTTCCGCTTTATCTTCTGGGACTGTCATTGAATGTGATCCTTGTCATTGTCATCCTGGGCATAATGCTTTTCCCGAAAGTGATCTTAAAGGCAGCTCTGCTTTTTGAAGGACTGTTTATCCGTATGAAAATATGGAAACCTTCCGATCAGCGGGAAGAGAAAATACAGGCATTTATAGACAGCTATGGGAATGCAGTGACCTGGCTGAAAGCGCATAAAGGGAAGCTGTCGTTTATCATTTTTGTGACGTTCCTGCAGAGGTGCAGTGTGTTTGTCCTCACATATATGGTATATCTGGGATTCGGGCTGGAAGGGACTTCCGCCATGAAGGTGATCCTGCTTCAGGCATCAGTGTATATCGCGGTGGATATGCTGCCTCTGCCCGGTGCGCAGGGGATCACAGAGCTGATGTACCAGGCGGTGTTCGCTCATGTGTTTACCGGGATGTACCTGATCCCGTCTATGCTGGTGAGCCGCGGGATCAATTTCTATTTCCTGCTGGTGGTGAGCCTGATCGTAGTGATCGCCGTCAGGATTGGGGACACAAATAGTCTTTCCAAAAAGACAGGAAGAGATGGTATAGGATATGGGAGATAGGATTCTGGTTGTGGATGACGAGGAAGGGATCGTCCTTCTTCTGAAGGATTATTTTGAACTTCAGGGATATGAGGTGATCACTGCCGAAGGAGGGATGGAGGCTCTTGACAGGATCAGCTGTGATCCGGATATGATCATTCTGGACATTAATATGCCGGATCTGGATGGGCTGAGCGTCTGCCGTAAGATACGGGAAAAGGTATCCTGCCCGATTCTGTTCCTGACCGCGCGGGTGGAAGAACAGGACCGTATCACAGGGCTTATAATGGGCGGTGATGATTATATAGTAAAGCCGTTCAGCATAGAAGAATTGGGCGCCAGAGTGATGGCGCACCTGCGGCGGGAAGAGAGGGGCAGGCATTCCGGAGCAGTCAAAAAAGACGGAGACCTGACGATCTATTACCAGGAGAGGAGTGTTGTGTGCGGGTCTCATTCGATCGACTTGACCCGCACGGAGTATGATATCCTCTCTTTTCTCTCACTCCATCCGGGACAGGTGTTCAGCAAGGAGCGGATCTATGAAAGAGTCAGGGGATATGATGCCTCCGGCGACAGCTCGATCGTTGCAGAGCATGTCCGGCGGATCAGGAATAAGATTGCAGATTATACGGATCAGGAAGTGATCCGCACGGTATGGGGAGTGGGTTATCAGTGGACTGGTTCGATGAAAAGATAGGACAGATAAGGAATCGGATACAGAATCTTTCTGTAAAATGGGCGCTGGCAGCATATTTGCTGCTGGCTTTTTTTGCTGCGTTTGTCTGCGCCTGGTTTATACAGCAGCTCTGCATCAGCCGGTGCAATGAGATCCTGTACCCTTACGGCGTGGATGTATACAGGGAGCAAATCACCGGGAATATCTATTACGCCGGAACAGAGGCAGTGATGTATCTGTTGTCTGAGAGGGAGCGATCGGAGCTCCTTTTTCTGCAGATTTTCATCAATATCATTCCCTGGATCCTCACCGGATGCGGAGCTGTGTGCGCGGCTGTGATCTTTTACAGGAAACGTCTCAGACGTCCTTGCGAGATCCTGAAAAACGGCGCAGCCGAGATGGGAAGAAAGAATCTGGATTTTGAGATTTCTTATGACAGCAGAGACGAGATGGGGCAATTGTGCCGGACCTTTGAACAGATGCGCAGAGAAGTGGTCGCGGACAGGGAAGAGCTGTGGCGCAGGATCGAGGATCAGAAAGAGATCAATGCTGCGTTTGCCCATGACATGCGCACACCACTGACTGTGCTGAGGGGATATACAGAGCTTTTATACCGGTATGCGCCGGAAGGAAAGATCAGTGAAGAAAAACTGCTCTCCACGCTGAAGCTGATGTCAGAGCATCTGAAACGGCTGGAGGATTATACAAAGACTATGCGGCAGATCCGAAGCTTTGAGGAGATCGAACCTCAGAAATTACAAATCACGCTGGGAGCGCTGCGCCTCCGGGTTGCTGAGATCGCAGAGCCGTTGAATGCAGTACGGGATATCCGGATCTTGTGCGGGGACAGAAAAGACCTGTACGGGGATAAAAAAGATACGGAAGAGGAGATCTTAATGCTGGATGAATCGCTGTTTCTGGAAGTTCTGGAAAATCTGGTTTCGAATGCACTGCGCTATGCGAAAAGCAGAGTGGAGATCTTCCTGGAGTATAAGAAAGAGATGGAAATGCTTTTCCTGTATGTGCATGACGATGGTCCGGGGTTTGATGAAAAGGAACGGATGTCAGTCACGGATCCTTATTTTCGAGGGAGCCGGAATGAGGCGGCGGACGGCAGTGACCATTTCGGCATCGGGCTGCATATCTGCCGGGTGATCGCCGAAAGGCACGGCGGTGTCGTGAATGCGGCAAACGGGATGGACGGCGGCGCTTTTGTCAGTGTTTCGTTTTTCTGCGGAAAGTCTTAAATCTTTATAGGATGAAAATAGGATTTTGGACAGTATGGTAAATATCAGAACAGGAACAGCCTGTTCGGGATCAATCGGCAGAAAGGATGACAGCAATGAAGACAGAGATCGTAATCAGGAATCTCAGTAAATCGTACGGGAAAAAGCAGGCGCTTAAAAACGTGGACCTGCAGATCGGGAAGGGAATGTTCGGGCTCCTCGGGAGAAACGGGGCAGGTAAGACGACACTGATGAAGGTGCTCTCGACCCTGCTTGAAAAGGACAGCGGAAAAATAAAAGTATGCGGTATTTCAGTGGAACATGCGTCCGAGATCCGGAAGATCACGGGATATCTGCCTCAGGAATTTTCCATGTATCCGAATATGAAGGTTTATGAGGCAATGGACTATCTGGGCGTGCTGTCAGGATTGACGAAAGCCCAGAGAAAGGAACGGATCCCCATGCTCCTTGAGCGGGTGAACCTGACGGAAAACGCGGGGATAAAAGTGCGGGCGCTCTCCGGGGGAATGAAACGCAGGCTGGGTATCGCGCAGGCAATTCTCCATGATCCGAAGGTGCTGATCGTGGATGAGCCTACCGCAGGGCTCGACCCTGAGGAGAGAGTGCGCTTCCGGAACCTCCTCTCCGAGATCGCGGAGGATCGGATCGTCATCCTGTCTACCCATATCGTAGGCGATGTGGAGGCGACCTGTGAGGAGATCGCGGTCATAGACCAGGGGAGGATCCTGTTCCGCGGGACAGTGGGGGAACTGCTCTCCCTTGTAGAAGGGAGGGTATACCGCGCGGAAGTGAGCAGAAAAGAGCTTGACCGCATCCGCTCCTCTTATAATGTTACCAGCATGATCACCCTGGGGAATAATGTCAAGGTGCGGTTCCTGGCGGACACAAAGCCGTTCAGTACAGCGCAGCACTGTGACGCGGGTGTAGAGGACGCCTACATGTATCTCATGCAGAGAGAGGGGGCGCCTTTATGTTCATAACTCTCTTTCGAAAAGAATGTGTCCAGACCGCAAAGAGCCTGACCTACTGGCTGTATGTGGCATGCCTGGTGCTCTTTTTTAACAGCCAGCTCGGAAACATGCATATCCTGACTCCACCGCAGGAGGGACAGGAAAACTATTTTGATTATGGATTTGAGACGGATATTACGGAGCAGGATATCATGGAGACAGGAGCAGGAAGCCTTGTCTGGGCATATTATTACGATAATTATATGACTTATCCGGTGGGGTTTGCGAAGAGTGTATCCCTGAATGCTGATGAAAAAGAAGAGATCGGAGACATCATCTGTGAGCTGACCGGGCTGAAGCCGGCGGATCTTGAAGCGGATATCGCCGCATTTTTTGAGACTCATGATATCCAGACAACTCAGTATGAGGTGAAGTTAAAAGAAGGACTTACGTATGACAGGTTCCTGAAATATATGGACCGGGTGGCGGAAATTTTAGGTCCTGGCTCTGGATATACAGAGGAAAACCTCAGGGCAAATGTGCAGATTCCGGTGGACTATGAAGGGGCAGTGGCGAATTACCGGGATCTGACAGAAAAGGACGGGCTGACCGGCGGATATGCAAGGCTGTTCTGTGACTATATGGGAGTCATACTTGGCATACTTCCGGTCTTTGTGACGGCAACACGGATGCTGAGAGATAAGCGTTCCCGGATGCAGGAGCTGATCTACGCAAGGCGTGCTCCTTCCGGGACAGTCATGGGAAGCCGGTATCTGGCGCTGGTCTGCATGCATATGCTGCCGGCAGCGGTCCTGTCAGTGATACCCACAGTAAACTGTATCCGGGCAGGGATCGAAGGCGTAAATCTGGATTACCTTGCGTGGCTGAAGTATGACCTGGGATGGCTGCTGCCCATGGTAATGGCTGTCATCTCTGTGGGGATATTCTGTACGGAGCTGACAGAGACTGCCCTCGCAGTCCTGGTACAGACTGCATGGTGGTTCATAAGTCTGATGACAGGAGGCACGGAAATGTACGGGGGAAGCTACGGATGGAATCTGATACCGCGGCACAATACGGAACTGAATTATGCCGGCTTTGAGGAAGGGATCCGGCAGCTTGCTGCAAACCGTATTTTCTATGCGGTTCTGGCGATGGTTCTGCTGGCGCTGACGATTCTGATTTATGAAAGAAAGAGAAAGGGGCATCTGAGACGTAGTGGGAAAATATTTAGAAATCACAAAAGTACAGATCAAGTATAATGCGTGGCAGCATTTTCTGATCAGCGTCCTCCTGCTTGCGGCATCTCCTCTTGTACTGGGGATCTCCAATCTGGATGCGGCGCAGACTGCAAAGGTGTTGGAGACCTATGTGGCGCTGGTGGGAATCCTGCTCTTTGTGCCCGTGTTCCTGCCGGAGCAGGACCGGGACCTGTGGGATGTGGTAAAGGCGCGGTACACAAAGATCACCACAGTCTATTTGACAAGAATCCTGATCAGCTTTCTTTTCTCAGCACTTCTCACTTTGATATTCCTGATGGTGATGAGGGCGGGAAACTGTGAGATGGAGTCTTTGAAATATTATTTCGGGACAATGGCAGAGGTTATCGCCTTCGGAGGTCTGGGAATCTTTGCCTATGCGGTCAGCGACAATCTCATTGTGGGATACATGATTCCATTGGGATACTATGTGGCAGGCATAGGCGCGGGATACAAATATATGAAAAAACTTTACCCCTTCGGCATGCTGGCGGACTATGAGACAAAATACTGGATCCTGGCTGCGGGGATCGTGCTGATGAGCTGCGGGATCCTGCTGTTTCGAAGGCGGAGGTAAAATGGAAGATAGGGACTACGGCAGAAATTTATCAAAAAATTGCAATCCTATGCTCCAATTGATATAATAAAAATTAGTTACAACGAACCAACAGGAGCATTTAGAAGAACTGATCCCATATATATGTGTGATGGATTTTATTTCTGTCGATCTCATGGGCGGCGTGGCCGCACTCTCCCCGATGCACTGTATATGGGGAGGAATGCACGGAAATAAAAGCATGGCGTCGAAAACTTTTTCATCCGCGTCCGAATTCACATACAGAGGAAAAGAGTTTCCATGTATGACAGCGCAGCTGAAATATGGACCGGCAATCCGTAACCTTATTCTCCACCGGCAGTTTGAGTTATCATATATCTACGAAGAAGCGCTGAAACATTTTGATGAAGACACAGCCATCAGAACATCAGGGGAAACATTTTATTCATTTACGCAAAGGAAGATCTCAGGTTTCCGGTCAGAAGCTGAGTTTAGGAATGTTTTATGTGGGATTGGAGGTGAAGTGAGTATGACGGTCATTATGGAAAGCCTGATTGGAATCTTGTTATTCACAATCCTGATTGTGTCGCTGACACTGAAAAATCCCCTTACCTCTGTCAGTGATTATCCTCCCGCCATACGGGAGAAATGTATCGAATTAGGCTTGATCGAGAAAAGAGAACAGCGCTTCACCAGGGCAGATGTCATCCGGAAAGGAATCGCCTTGCTTGTTTTTGTGTTCGTCTTCGCTTTTATTCTGAAACAGTTTAATGGGGCGGATACGTTCTGGGAAGGGTTCCGGGATTCCTATCTGGTCTGGCTGATCATTGATTGGTATGACGCTCTTGTTCTTGACTGTATCTGGTTCTGCCATTCCAGAAAGGTCAGGATACCAGGGACAGAAGACATGGAAGAATACAGGGACTACCGTTTTCATATCAAGCAGTCGTGTATTGGCATGCTTCTTGGCCTGCCCGCCTGTCTCGCGGTGGGAGTGATCACAGCCATTCTCTGATCAGCCAGCAAAATGATACAGAACAGAATATGATTAACATCCGGCAGGCAATCTCTTATGAGATTTCCTGCTTTTTCTAATAACAGCATTCGGTGGCTGGCTATACTCCGAGTGGACATCTTTTTTTATAATTTCAGTTAGGTTTTGTTTTTTTCTCTGTTTCATCCGTTATACTTTACAGAAAGCTTTCAGATCATTTTTATCACCCTGTTTTTACAGAAAGGAATCGCACGTGTTTCATTACAGATCACCGGACCGGATCATTTATGATGAAGAATATACGGACAGGCTTATCCGGGAGAATTATGCGGATATTTACGCTTACTGCTTCCGTCACCTGGGGCACAGAGAGACAGCCGAGGACCTCACCCAGGAGACATTCCTCAGATTCTTAAGGAACGCGGAGCACTACCGGGAATATGGCAAAATAAAAAACTATCTGTATGTGATCGCGGGAAATGCGATCCGGGATCATTACAGGAAACCAAAGGAACTGCCTGTGGAGAAGGGGCTTAGCGAAGAAATGAATCCCATGCCGGACCCGGACGTAGAATATGCTGCAGAGCGGGTTGAGATCCGGGAAGCTCTTGCCGCTCTGGACTCCCCGGACAGAGAAATCGTGATCCTGCGGTATTATCAGGAGTTGAAGATCAAAGATATCGCGGCTGTGATGAACATGCCGGCGTCCACAGTGCGCTATCGGCTGAAAACGGCGGAAAAGGAGCTGCGGCGCAGGTTTGAAAAAGGGTAAGAGTTCAGAATTCCGGCAGAATGAAAGGCGTTTATACCGCTTAAATATTGAAAAACGCTATTATGGCCGTATGATATTTAATGTTTGTACGGTTAAAATTTTAAACATTTACATTATAGCCGTATCTTTACTGGCATTTATACCGCTTTAAGTCAAAAAAACTGATTTTAACCGTACTATGGAAGATATTTCTACCGCTAAAATCCAAAAAAAACTAATTTAACCGTACTGATTGGAAAATTTCTACGGTTTAAATTTCAATAAATCAAATTAAAACTGTACGATTTCATAATTTTTAAAAATTGTGCTTCGCCGGGAAAATACTGAACTGTTACATAAAAGGAGGCGGAAAATGATGGACAGAAAACTGAAACAAAAACTGAAGCAATATACGGTCCCTGCTTACAGCGAAAAGGCGCTGGAAAAGACCATAGAAAAAGCATACGGCACAGCAGATGGGTTCAGCAGTCACATGAGTGCAGTAAGAATGACTGCCGGGCAGTTCTTTTTTGATCAGTGCCGCTTCGTCCGTCCTCATACATGGCTCCTGAAAGTGGGCATGGCACTGCTTATGTCGGTATATCTGCCGAAGAGTCTCATATGGTCGGAAACCTGGTTCTGGACGTTTGTCTCTCTTGCCGGGCCGCTCTTGTGCCTGATCAATGCAAATGATCTGTGGGGATTCTTCCAGCCCGGGATCATGGAGATCCAGATGACGGCAAAATATTCTCTCCGCCATGTATTTCTGTCACGCCTGACTTTATTCGGGATGATCGATGTCCTGGTGATCGGGACCGGGTCTGCGGGGATGGCCGTCTCCGGCACAGGGGCCGCATGGCAGGTGCTTCTGTACAGTACGGTCCCCTATCTGGTGATGTGTATGGGATGTATGCTGATCTTCCAGAAGGTCAGAGAAGAAAACGCAGTCTTCTACTGCGGGGCATGGGCAGGGCTATTGACCGGGGGAATCCTGGTGATCCAGTCCATGGGATGGCAGATTTATGACGCGGATATGGCTTCCGTATGGCTGCTCGCCGGGGCGGCAGCTCTGGTCGGAGCGGTCTGGCGGACAGTGGAGCTGATAAAACGTATGGGAGGAAATGTGGATGAGATTAACATTGGAACGATTGTCTAAACAATTCAGGAACCGGATCGCGGTGGAGAATGTAAACGCGGAACTGACGGAGGGGATCTACGGCTTCCTCGGCGCGAACGGCGCGGGGAAGACAACATTGATGCAGATGATCTGCGGGATCGTCGCCCCCACGTCCGGGGAGGTAAAGGTAAACGGTAAGAATAATACAGAGATGGGGGAGGAGTTCCGGGATCTTCTGGGATATCTGCCCCAGGAGTTCGGGTACACGCCCGGATTTACGGCGGAGGACTTCATGCTCTATATCGCATCGATCAAAGGGCTGGATCCCCGGTATGCAAGGCGGCGGACAAGAGAGCTGATGAAGCTTGTCAGCCTGGAGGGGGACATGAAGCGGAAGATCCGCACTTTTTCCGGAGGGATGAAGCGAAGGCTGGGAATCGCGCAGGCACTGCTGAACGACCCGAAGATCCTGATCATGGATGAGCCTACTGCAGGGCTTGATCCGAAGGAGCGGGCATATTTTCGAAATGTGATCGCGGAGATGGCGCAGGATAAGATCATCATTATTTCCACACACATTGTGTCAGATATCGAGTATATTTCCGATCAGGTCATCATCATGAAGAAAGGGAACTTCCTTCTTCAGGGGACGGCCGAAGAGCTGACCGCCAAGGCGGAGGGTATGGTCTGGTCCTGCCGGGTGCCTGCCCGGGAGTGGATTTCCTTTGAGAACAGCCATACAGTCGCCAATTCCAGAAATCTGGGAGATGTGGTGGAGGCCAGAGTGATCAGCCCGGACCGCCCCTGCGTGGATGCGGAACAGACAGAGCCGACTCTGGAGGATCTCTATCTGAAATGTTTTTCCGATGAGATCGGAACAATGGAGCAAAGCAGCAGGAAGAAAAGGAGGAGGCGTTTATGAAAAGAATGATATGGTATGAGTGGAAACGGATCTGGGGCAGCCGCCTCACCCAGTTCGCAGTGCTCGGATGCGCCCTGTTCCTGAGTTTCAGTGTATGGTCAAATATCCGGCTGATCTCTGCGACAGATGCAGACGGACAGACTGTGACCGGTCTGGAGGCAGTGCAGGCTCAGAAGGAAAGCCGGAAGGAAGTGACGCTGGATCAGGAGACCGTGGACGCGCTGGTGGATGAATACCTGGGATATACAGACGATCCGGCAGCTTCCTCGGATGACAGGGAGCTTGCATATCTCTCAGAAGAGATGTATGTGAAATGGTACCTCCCCAATCAGCCGGTCCTGCATCTGATCGCTGGAGCGTACCGCAGCTATCCGGAACAGAGGAACGATTCCATGAGAGACGTGCTCTTGCAGAGCCGGGGGAACGATTTCTACGAGGCGAGGAAGGAGCGGGTGTGGGAGAACCTGGAAGATGCGGTAAGCCGGGGCGAGATCACAGCGGCAGAGGCGGACTGGTGGAATGCAGAGGATGACGCTGTGGGAGAAGCGGCATATGGATTTAACAGGGCATGGTGGGAGCTCATCAACAGCACTTCTCTGATCATATTAGTCATGCTGGTGATCTGTATCGGGACTGCCCCTGTATTTGCGGGAGAGTATCAGTCCAAATGTGATTCCCTTCTGCTCAGTATGCGCTATGGGAAGAGCAGGCTGATCCTGGCGAAGCTTACGTCCTCCTTCCTGTTTTCCACGGTGGTGTACTGGGGATGCATGGGGCTGTTTGCCGGTATTTATCTGGCTGTGATGGGTACGGACGGATGGAATCTTCCGGTCCAGGCGCTTTGTGAGAATATTTCTATCAGTTATGATCTGACGTCTCTCCAGGCTTGTGGGCTGGTCCTTGTCATGGGCTATGTCCTGACCCTGGGACTTGTGGGAGTGGTCCTGCTCTTGTCGTCCCTTATGAAAAATCCGTACGGTGTGGTGATTACTTCCTTTTTGTTCCTGTTCATGCCGTTGTTCCTGTCAATGAACCGGGGCGGTTATCTGTGGAAGCATTTCCTCGGGCTTCTGCCGGAGAAGATCGCGGACTTCGGGTTCGGGTCGTACATGGTTTACAGCATCGGAGGGCTGACTGTGACATGGCCTGCCGCTGCAATGATCGTCAATGGAGTGTGCGCGGTGCTCCTGTCCGGGCTGGCGTACGGTTTCTTCCGCAGGCATCAGGTGAATAAGTAGATCAGACATCAGGCGAATCAGTAAATTTTCTTGACAACTCCTTAGAAACTCTTCAGAATATCTTTGTGTACCGTCGCAAGGTGGTAAAAGAGTTTGTGAGGAGTTTTTTATGTTATGAACATTATCAATATTGAACATATCAGCAAGATTTATGGAGAAAAGACGATCTACGATGACGCGTCTTTCGGCATCCAGCAGGGGGACAAGATCGGCATCGTAGGGATCAACGGCACAGGGAAATCCACCCTGTTAAAGATGGTGGCAGGGGAGGAGGTCCCGGATGAAGGTCAGATCATAAGACAGAACGGACTTAAGATCGCCTATATCCCCCAGAATCCTGTTTTTCCGGAGGGAGCGGATATCCGTTCCTATGCCTTTGCGAAGGGCGAGGGGGAGGACTGGCAGGTGGAGAGCAATCTGACGGAGCTTGGGATCACGGACCTGGACCAGAAGATCGGACATCTTTCCGGCGGGCAGAAGAGAAGATTGGTCCTGGCAAAGACACTGGCAGGGGATTTTGACCTGCTTCTTCTGGACGAGCCGACCAATCATCTGGACGGAGCCATGATCGCATGGCT
>CALWFS010000027.1 GCA_944377705.1 uncultured Mediterraneibacter sp.
GGCAAGTATATGGGCTATGCGCTTCTGGCGACTGTGACCGGAAGTGTGGCGGGCATCCTTTTCGGGGAGAAGGTATTCCCCTATATTATCATCAATGCGTATGGGATCATGTTCCAGCATATGCATGAACTTGCCATCCCCTATAATATCCAGTATGGTTTCGGGGCAGCAGCAGCGGCTCTCGCCTCTACTCTGATTGCCACATTTCTCGCCTGCTTCCGGGAGCTGAAGGAGCAGGCAGCGGAGCTGATGCGGCCGCCGGCCCCCAGGCAGGGACAGCGGGTACTTCTCGAACGGGTGCCATTCATATGGAAACGGTTGAATTTCTCCTGGAAGGCAAGCGTAAGAAATCTTGTGCGTTACAGGAAAAGGCTCTTTATGACCATCTTCGGCATTGGCGGATGCATGGCGCTTATGCTGGTAGGATTCGGATTGAAGGATTCCATCTTTGCCATCGTAGATATCCAGTATGGAGAGATCCAGCTTTACGATGGAACTGTCATTCTCAATAGCGATGCGGCAGAGGCGGACGAGGAGGAAGTGCTGTCTACAGTGGAAGCTGATCGGGATGTAGACGGGGCGGCAGAGGGGCTGCTTACTCAGATTTCCGTGGGCAGCGGAGAAGAGTGGCATGATATTTACCTGGATGTGCCGAAAGATGAGGAAAGCTTCTCAGAATACAATGTGCTCCAGAACCGGGTGACCAACGAAAAGTATTACCTGGACGATGGGGGCGCAGTGCTCACAGAAAAGATGGCGAAAGAACTGGATGCTCAGCCCGGGGATACGATCATGATCCGCGATGAAGAGCGGGGAGAGATCCGGGTGAAAATCAGCGCGGTATGCGAGAACTATATGGGGCATTATCTTTATATGACGCCTGCGTATTATGAAGAAGTGTACAAAGAGGCGCCGGATTATAACTGTATCTTCTATAAGACGGCTGACCGAAATACCGAGGAGGCGGAACGGGTCGGAGAGGAGGCGCTGAAGCTTCCGGGCGCGCTTAGCGTAAGCTATACAACGGATCTGAGAGAGCAGGTGGACAATATGCTGGGAGCCCTGGACCTGGTCATTGTGGTACTGATCATCTCAGCGGGCATGCTCGCTTTTGTAGTCCTGTACAACCTGAACAATATTTCCATCACAGAGCGGAAGAGAGAACTGGCGACTCTTAAGGTGCTGGGATTTTACAACAATGAAGTCACTATGTATGTATACAGGGAGAATATTGTGCTGACCATGCTGGGCTCTGTGTTCGGTGTACTGATGGGGTGGATCCTCCACCGGTTTATCATTGTGACCGTGGAGATCGAGTCCGTCATGTTCGGAAGGAATATCGATTTCAGCAGTTTTGTGTTTGCGTTCCTTCTGACAGTGGCATTCTCGTGTATTGTAAACGGGGCGATGTACTTTAAATTGAAGAAGATCGATATGGTAGAATCGCTAAAGAGCGTTGAATAGTGCGAATGTTCTGCCAGCAGGACGACCACAGGGATCGATTCTGTCTGCTGGACAGTCAGGATCAGGCAGACCCGGGTATGTACTATCGGTCGATTCCGGCCTGGAGTTCCTCTGCCCAGTTCTGCAGGCTGTATGTATGCCCGTTGAAGAGCTTGAGGATGACCCCGGTGGGATTGTCTTCATTGGCGAAAGCATTCGCCTCGTCCGTATCCACATGCATGGCAAGGGAATAGGAAGGGCTGACGCGCACAACCACATCCGAGAAGATGAGAGAGCGCTCATAGCTCGTAGTGATGACGAATACGATATCATTGTCTTTTACATGGGCGCGGATCGCATCAACAGGATTCATGTGTATATGCCGCTTTGCCACGATGACTCCTCTGGAAAGCCCGATCTTTCCCTTTGGCCCGATCAGGGTACACCCGGGTGTGCCTTCCAGGTCACCGGACTGACGGATCACACTCTTGATGCCGAGACGTCTTGCGTCAGTCACTGAGATCTCCACCTGGGTCTCCTTGCGGCACGGTCCGAGTATGACGACCTTTTCAAATTGGCCTTTCGGTCCCGCGACAGTCAGGCGTTCCCTGCACGCATACTGTCCGGGCTGGCTTAGTTCTTTTGCAAATGTGGGTTTGGCACCCGGTCCGAATAAAGTTTCAAAATCCTCCTGCGAGATATGGATATGGCGCGCGGAGGTCTCGATGGGTATTTTCAAACTCATGATCCAGTTCACTCCTCATACTTTAAGATTTTAGCAGAATAAAGCGAAAGTGTAAAGCATGTGTGTGATGTATTCCGGAACATAAGACAAGAGTTAAAATGCAGTAAAAATTTAGTAAAGAAAATGTTAAATAGTAATTGACAGCCGGTAATCCTGCGTGGTAGTTTAAAAATAGTGCGTTAATGCATAAATTAAGGAATAAACGAAAAACAGCATATTGAAAAAGAGGATCATGCAAAGGAGAAAGAGGAATGGGGATAACAGACGTACTTTCTTTGCTTGGCGGTCTTGCTCTCTTCCTGTACGGAATGCAGATGATGAGCACCGGGCTGGAGGCTGCCGCCGGCAACAAAATGAAATCGATTCTTGAGAAACTGACGTCAAACCGTATCAAAGGAGTGCTCGTGGGAGCGGGCATTACGGCAGTCATACAGTCATCTTCTGCCACAACGGTAATGGTCGTGGGATTCGTAAATTCAGGACTTATGACGCTGAAACAGGCGGTCTGGGTGATCATGGGAGCCAATATCGGAACCACGATCACAGGACAGCTCATTGCTCTGGATATCGGCGCGATCGCGCCCGTCTTTGCCATCGTTGGTGTAGCGGCAATGATGTTCGTCAAGAGTGAACGAGTGCACCATATCAGCAGTATCTTTGCAGGACTCGGCGTCCTGTTCATGGGTATGGATATGATGGGAGCCGCCATGGAGCCGCTTCAGAATTCCGAAGCGTTTATCAATCTGATGACACAGTTCAGCAATCCGCTGCTCGGCATTCTGGTTGGCGCGGTGTTTACGGCGATCATCCAGTCTTCCTCAGCATCAGTGGGTATCCTTCAGGCGCTGGCTGCCACCGGGATGATTCCTCTGTCCAGCGCGGTATATGTGCTGTTTGGACAGAATATCGGCACCTGCATCACAGCAGTGCTGGCAGCGATCGGCACGAAGGTGAATGCGAGAAGGACAACAGTGATCCACCTGATGTTTAATATTATCGGTACGACGATATTTACGATCATATGCATGACCACGCCTTATGTACAGTTGATCGAGGCGATTACGCCCGGTGATCCGGTAGCGCAGATCGCGAATGCGCATACGATCTTTAATATTGTAACAACACTGATCCTCCTTCCGTTTGGAACATACATGGCAAAGGCGGCAACCTATATCCTTCCTGACAGCAAGAAAGAGGAGGATGAGGAGCTGCGTCTGAAATACATAAGACCATTTGAGTCCTCCTATGCAATCGGGCATGGCGCGGTCGCGGTCTCTCAGGTGAAAGACGAGGTGGGACGTATGTTGGAAATGGTTTCAAAAAACATCAATGACGCATTCAATATCCTGATCAGTTACGATGAAAAAACCCGCAGTAAGATCTCGGAGCGGGAAGAGTATATTGATTTCCTGAATAAAGGAATATCAGAGTACATTGTCAGCCTGATGAGCAGTGAAAAGTCCATGTCTGATTCCATACAGATCAATGGTTATTACGTGATCATCAGCAACCTGGAGAGAATCGGAGATCATGCAGTCAATCTCGCAGGATATGCGGATGATATGAGGAAATGGGATCAGCAGTTCTCGGAAAATGTGCTGGAAGAGCTGGATGAGATGAAGAAGCAGTGCATGAGCGCTCTGGACAATGTAAAGGATGTTAACCCTGCAAATGTAGGAGATGTCCTGAACAGCGCGGTCGTTATGGAACAGAAGAACGATGATATGCGCGATAAATATTTTAAAAAGCAGCTTCAGCGTTTGAAGAAAGGAAAATGCAAGCCGCAGAGCGGCATCGTATTCTCCGAAGTGCTCACGGATTTCGAAAGAATGGGAGATCATACGCTCAACATTGCACAGCAGTATAAGGAAATGGCACAGTAGCCAATGAATAAAAACCTCTGTTTTACAGATACTACATTTACTGACAAAAACAGTAAAGTATGCAGATATATGTAAAACGGAGGTTTTTATATGAAAGCGACGGGGATAGTAAGGCGGATCGACGACCTGGGGCGTGTCGTCGTTCCCAAGGAGATCAGAAGGACGCTCCGTATCCGGGAGGGCGATCCTCTGGAGATCTTTACGGACCGGGAAGGAGAGATCATCCTGAAAAAGTATTCGCCTATTGGGGAGCTTGGAAACCTGGCAAAGCTGTACGCAGAAAGTCTTTCCCAGACTATGGGGTGTACAGTATGCATTACGGACACAGATCAGGTCGTGGCGTCGGCAGGAAGCGGAAGGAAAGAGCTCCAGGATCAGTTTGTCGGACAGGAGCTGGGAAGCGCCATGAAGGAACGCTCGCAGATCCTTGCCAGAAAAGGGGATGTTTCCTATATTAAACTGACTGCGGATATGAAAGAATACTTCGATGAAGTCATCTGTCCGATCATCTGCGAGGGCGATGTGATCGGAGCCGTGGCAATGCTTAATAAGGATGCGAAGAGGCGGTTTGGCGAAGTGGAGCAGAGAGTGGCGTGCAGCGCCGCAGATTTCCTGGGGCGTCAGATGGGGTAGGAATTGTGGAATAAATCCTCCCGGACAAACATAAGCTTTACCAGCAGGACAGGAAAGTGAATGATCGTTTGACCGGGAGGGAGATAGAATATGGAAAAAAAGACAGCGGGCGGGCTGACAGGAGGAAAAGGGATAGAACAGGCGGCAGTCAGGATGCTGAAGTCGCTTTTATGCGCGTATGTAGTGACGGGGATCATGCTCTTGATCCTTACGCTTCTTCTGTACAAAGCCGGGCTGAGTGAAGAAAATGTAAATGCAGGAATCATACTGACTTATGTGATATCCACATTTGCAGGAGGGTTTGTGATCGGAAAGCTGACCGGTGTAAAGAAATTTCTCTGGGGACTGCTTGCGGGGATCCTGTATTTCGTGCTGCTCCTATTGATCTCACTTGGAGTATATCACTCTGTTCAGGGAGAGCCTATGAATCTGCTGACAACGTTCCTTCTGTGCGCAGGAGGCGGTATGCTGGGCGGGATGGTGTCGTGAAAAAAAGGCTTCCATATCCCCGGAACCTGTGCTATAATATCCGAAGCAATATGTTGTAGAATATTAGGAGGACAGGACATGAAACACATTAAGACATTAAATACACAGACATTAAATAATACAGTGAAAAAAGGCGGATGCGGAGAGTGCCAGACATCCTGCCAGTCAGCATGTAAGACATCCTGTACAGTCGGAAATCAGACCTGTGAGAACAGAAAGTAAGATTTCAGAAATTACAAGAAAACAAGGGGGAAAGGCAGCGGTTTTTTATGACCGCTGCCTTATGCATGTCAAAAATGCGCGCCCGCCGGAAGCGGATGGCGCGGCATATTTATGATAAAGGGGAGCATATAGAAAGAGAGGTACTTTTGTGATACACCTGTATCAGAATAATGGATATAATATCGTCCTCGATGTTAACAGCGGCGCTGTACATGTGGTGGACAAGGCGGCATACGATGTGATTGGAGCTCTGGAGGAGCAGAATGAATTCCACACCCCGGAGACACTAAAAGATCCGAAGACAGCTTCTTATCTGAAAGAAAAGCTGGGGCAGGAATATGAGGAAGAAGATCTGACGGATATCCTTGAGGCTGTCACAGAACTGACTGAGCAGGGAAAGCTGTTTGCACGGGATGTATACGAAGATTTTATCGATGAAGTAAAACAGAGGAAAACAGTGGTTAAGGCACTGTGTCTGCACATTGCCCATGACTGTAATCTTGCCTGTAAATACTGCTTCGCCGAGGAAGGCGAATACCACGGACGGCGGGCGCTTATGTCCTATGAAGTGGGAAAGAAGGCGCTGGACTTCCTGATCGCCAATTCCGGAAAGCGAAGGAACCTGGAGGTAGATTTCTTCGGCGGGGAACCTTTGATGAACTGGCAGGTAGTGAAGGATCTGGTGGCTTACGGGAGGGAGCAGGAGAAGCTCCACGACAAGCGTTTCAGATTCACCCTTACCACCAATGGCGTGCTCCTAAACGATGAGGTGCAGGAGTTTGTCAACCGTGAGATGGACAATGTTGTCTTAAGCCTGGACGGACGAAAGGAAGTCAATGACAGGATGCGGCCGTTCCGCAGTGGAAAGGGAAGCTATGACCTGATTGTGCCAAAGTTCCGGAAGCTTGCCGAGAGCAGAAATCAGCAGAAATATTACATACGAGGTACGTTTACCAGGAATAACCTGGACTTCTCCAGTGATGTCCTGCATTTTGCAGAACTTGGCTTTGAGCAGATATCTATTGAGCCGGTGGTCGGCGAGGATACGGATCCGTATGCGATCCGCAAAGAAGATCTGCCTCAGATCTTTGCAGAATATGATAAGCTGGCAAAGATTATGGTAGACAGGGAGAGGAGCGGAAGAGGATTTACCTTCTTCCACTTTATGCTCGATCTGGAGGGCGGACCTTGTGTGTCCAAGCGGCTTTCAGGCTGCGGTTCGGGCACGGAGTATCTGGCAGTGACACCATGGGGGGATCTCTACCCCTGCCATCAGTTTGTGGGACAGGAAGAGTTCCTGATGGGAAATGTTGATGACGGGATCACACGCCCGGATATTGCGGATGAATTCCGCGGGTGCAGCGTCTACTCAAAAGAAAGCTGCAAAAAATGTTTTGCAAGGTTTTACTGCAGCGGCGGCTGCATGGCAAATTCTTATAAATTCCATCGCACCATTAACGATACCTATGAGGTGAGCTGTGAGATGGAGCGCAAACGCGTAGAATGCGCGATTATGATAAAAGCGGCTTTGGCTGACGCCTGAACCGGAAGAAAGAGAGAAAGGAATATACAGTCATGAAAAAGAGCAGAGGCGTAATAAGCCTGATCCTTGTGGCTGCTGTCATGGCCCTGATCGGCGTGACGACGATCCGTGGTCTGAATTCCTATGGGATGGGAGCGGCAAGGAACATTAATCTTGGTCTTGATCTGGAAGGAGGCGTGAGCATCACTTATCAGGTTAAGGGAGATACTCCTTCCCAGGAGGACATGGATGACACGGTGTACAAAATGCAGCGCCGTGTAGAGCAGTACAGCACAGAGGCACAGGCATATCAGGAAGGAAATGACCGGGTGAGCATTGAGATCCCGGGAGTTGAGGATGCCAACACGATCCTTGAGGAGCTGGGGCAGCCGGGTTCTCTGTATTTCATTAAGCATTACGACAGCGAGGGCAATGAAAACTATACCCTCGGAACGAATGGCTATGTGCTCAATAAGAGCATCGAAGAGCTTCAAGGGACGGATTCCATCGTTCTGACCGGTTCTGAGGTGGAGAACGCCGCGGCCGGATCTTTCCAGCAGTCTACCACCGGAGCTACGGAATATGGCGTGGACCTGACTCTGAATGATGAGGGGACAGCAGCATTTGCCGCGGCGACAGAAGAGGCATATAATAATAACAGAGACACCATCGCAATTTATTATGACGGAGAACTTATCAGTGTACCGCAGGTAAATGCAGTCATTGAAAACGGACAGGCACAGATTTCCGGCGATGGCATGACTTATGAGGATGCAGACAGCATTGCTTCTACGATCCGTATCGGCGGCCTGAACCTGGAGCTGGAGGAGATCAGCTCTAAAGTCGTGGGCGCGCAGCTCGGAGAGGAAGCAATCAGCACCAGCCTTCTGGCAGGAGGCATCGGACTTGCGCTTGTGTGTATTTTCATGATCTTTGTATATCTGCTTCCGGGACTTGCATCCAGTATTGCGCTTGTATTCTATACCGGGCTGACACTGGTGCTCCTGAATGCATTTGACATCACACTGACTCTGCCGGGTATCGCGGGTATCATCCTGGGTATCGGTATGGCGGTGGATGCGAATGTCATCATTTTTGCCCGCGTGAAAGAAGAGCTCTCAGCAGGAACTTCTGTGCACGCGTCACTCAAGGCCGGATTTCATAAGGCAATGTCCGCGATTCTGGACGGAAACATCACGACACTGATTGCGGCGGCAGTGCTCTGGTTCCGCGGAAGCGGTCCGGTCAAAGGATTTGCACAGACTCTTGCTCTTGGTATCGTGGTATCCATGTTTACCGCGCTTGTTGTGACAAGGCTTATCATATTCTCATTCTACGCGCTGGGAATCAGGAATCCGAAGGTTTACGGGCGCGTCAAGGCGCCGAGAAAGCCGGTTGATTTTATCGGTAAAAGAAAAGTATTCTTTATCATATCCATCCTGCTTTGTGTCAGCGGTTTCGTGGGCATGGGAATCAACCATGCGCGCGGCATCGGGGCGATGAATTACAGCCTTGATTTCGCAGGAGGCACGGTGACGACTGTGACATTTGACAAAGAATATACCCTGAACGAGATCGACAGCCAGATGATCCCTGAGCTGGAGAATATCACAGGAGACAACAACATCCAGGTACAGACTGTCAAAGGCACGAACCAGGTTGTATTTAAGACACAGACCCTTGAGCTTGCCGAGCGTGAAGCTTTTGAGACATATATGCAGGAAGATTTCGGAGTGACAGATGAGATCACCACAGAGAATATCAGCTCCACTGTAAGCTCTGAGATGAGGACAGACGCTGTGATCGCGGTGGCAATCGCTACGATCTGCATGCTGCTCTACATCTGGTTCCGGTTCAAGGATATCAGGTTTGCGACCAGTGCAGTGCTTGCGCTTGTGCATGACGTGCTCGTGGTATTTGCCTTCTATGTGATCGCAAGAGTATCTGTCGGCAATACATTCATCGCATGTATGCTGACCATTGTCGGATACTCGATCAACGCGACGATTGTTATCTTTGACCGTATCCGCGAGGAGCTCAAAGCAGACGGAAAGGCAGCGGACAATCCGACAGTGCTCAAAGAGCTTGTCAACCGCTGCATTACACAGACGCTTACAAGAAGTATCTATACGTCACTGACAACGTTTATCACGATCGCGGTGCTCTATGTGATGGGAGTAAGCTCCATCAAAGAGTTTGCCCTGCCGCTGATGGTAGGTATCGTGTGCGGCGCATATTCATCTGTATGCATCACAGGCGCGCTCTGGTTTACCATGAAGACAAAAGGCGCTAAACTGACGGCTATGAACGCTGTGACAGATAATGGGGCAGCAGGAACGGAGAAATCTGAAGCTGCAGTGAAAGAGGATGTCAAAGGCGGAGCTGTTCCGGGTGCAAAAGCCAAGAACGGAGCAGGCAGGAAGGCGGAGAGCGCGGCATCAGCAGGAGAGACGCGTGGGAAAGGTCAGGCGCATTCTGTCAGAAGATATTCAAAGAACAGGACGCAGAAGGACTGATGTCCAAAGAAACTGAAAATGAAACAGACTGATATATAAGTAAAGACGTCTGCATCGGGAGGGGTGCGGGCGTCTTTACTTTTGTCCCGATTAATGATATACATAAAAGGTAAAAAAGAAGGAGGAATGCGGGATGCAGCGCTGGTTTATCACAATGAAAAAAGCGGACTTTAACGGGATCGGGGAAAAGTATCATATCTCTCCGATCCTGGCGCGTCTGATCCGCAACCGGGATATCATCGGGGACGATGACATTGATTTTTATCTGAACGGGACGATCGCGGATCTGTATGACGGCATGCTGATGAGGGACATGGACCTGGCGGTGGAGATCCTCTCAGAGAAGATCCGGGAGGAGAGAAGGATCCGCGTCATCGGCGACTATGATATCGATGGCGTAAATGCGACCTATATCCTCCAGGAGGGGCTGTCCGGGCTCGGAGCGGACGTGGACACGGATATCCCGGACCGGGTCAAGGACGGGTACGGGCTTAACAAGATGCTTATCGATCGGGCGATTGATGATGGGATCGATACGGTCATCACCTGTGACAACGGGATCGCGGCGGCAGAGGAGATCGCGTATGCAAAGGACAACGGGATGACTGTCATTGTGACGGATCATCATGAAGTGCCATATATTGAGATGGATGGCGAGAAGGAGTATATCATTCCCAAGGCTGACGCGGTAGTGAATCCTCACCGCGCGGACTGCGGGTATCCTTTCAAAGGACTGTGCGGGGCGGCAGTGGCGTATAAGCTGGTGGAGGCGCTCTGCAATGTAATGCAGAGGGATCCGGAGGACATGGATTATCTGATGGAGAATGTGGCTATCGCTACAGTGGGGGATGTGATGGATTTAAACGGGGAGAACCGCATCTTTGTAAAGCAGGGAATTGAGATGCTCAAACGCACGCAGAACCCGGGCCTAAAGGCTCTGATCGAATGCACGGGCATTGACGTGGACCACCTGAACGCTTACCATATCGGCTTTGTTATCGGTCCGTGCATCAACGCCAGCGGCAGGCTGGACACAGCAAAAAGGGCGCTGGAGCTGCTGAATGCCAGGACGCGGCGCGAAGCGGTCATGCTGGCGGAGGACCTGAAGGCGCTGAATGACAGCAGGAAGGAAATGACGGAGCGGGGAGTGGCGGAGGCTGTGGATCTGATCGAAACCACGTCTCTGAAAGATGACCGCGTGCTGGTCGTCTATCTGCCGGACTGCCATGAGAGTATTGCGGGGATCATTGCGGGCAGGATCCGGGAGAGATATTACCGTCCTGTCTTTGTGCTGACTAAGTCGGAGGACGGGGTGAAAGGGTCCGGGAGATCCATTGAATCCTATGATATGTTTGCTCAGATGTGCAGGTGCAGGGCACTTTTTACAAAATTCGGCGGGCATAAACTGGCGGCAGGGCTGTCCCTTGAGGAGGGCAATGTGCAGAGGTTCCGTGAGACGATCAATGCTCTCTGTGACCTGACAGAGGAAGATCTTCAAGAAAAGGTGTCGATCGATATGCAGCTCCCGTTCCCCTATATTACGGAACAGCTGGTGCAGGAACTGGAGCTCCTTGAGCCGTTCGGAAAGGGCAATCCAAAGCCGTTATTTGCGGGGAAAGATTTGAAGGTGATCAGCCCGCGCATTTTCGGAAAAAACCGAAATGTCTTAAAATGCCGTCTGGAAGATCCCCGGGGAAATCAGATGGAAGCCGTGTATTTCGGCGATGTGGAGGCATGTCTGAGGGCAATGGAGCAGAAAAAAATTATGGCATTTACATACTATCCGTCTGTGAATGAGTATATGGGGCGGAGAAATATGCAGGTCACGATCGTGAATTACCAGTAGGCAGACAGATGCGTAAAATGTTGAAAAACTGCGGTTTTTGCAGGACAGCTGCATAAAAATATTTGAAAATAACAGAATTGATGCTATACTAATACTATTGCAGGCATACTGCAGGATATCGGGAAGCGAAAGGGGGAACTGATATGGCAGGCACACCGGAATATGTACAGTTGAATAAAAATCTTGAGATTGTGGACGGTCATGCCGTGAAAGCACCGGAAGATTATCAGGACCCGGAACAGCTCTATCAGGCGCTGGTCGCCCGCGTGAGAAAATACCATCCTTCCACGGATATCTCCATGATCGAGAAAGCGTACCGGATTGGGAAGGAAGCCCACAGAGATCAGGTGAGAAAATCCGGGGAGCCTTATATCATCCATCCGCTCTGGGTGGGGATCATCCTGGCGGACCTGGAGATGGATAAAGAGACTATTGTGGCAGGCATGCTCCACGATGCGGTAGAAGATACAGAGATGACGCTGGAGGATATTACAAGAGAGTTCGGAGAAGAGGTCGCCCTCCTTGTAGACGGCGTCACAAAGCTGGGGCAGCTCAGCTACTCCCAGGATAAGCTGGAGGTTCAGGCGGAGAACTTAAGAAAGATGTTCCTTGCCATGGCAAAGGATATCCGAGTGATCATTATTAAACTGGCGGACCGCCTCCATAATATGCGGACTCTGGAATTTATGACACCGGCAAAGCAGCAGGAGAAGGCAAGGGAGACGATGGATATCTATGCTCCCATTGCCCAGAGGCTCGGTATCTCCAAGATCAAGACAGAGCTTGACGATCTGTCTTTAAAATACTGGAAGCCGGACGTTTACAACCAGCTTGTGAAAGATCTGAATGCCCGCAAGACAGAGCGGGAGGAATTTGTCCAGCAGATCGTGGCGGAAGTATCCAAGCACATGGCGAACGCCCACATCAAGGCAAAGGTGTACGGGCGTGTGAAGCATTTCTTCAGCATATATAAAAAAATGGTTAATCAGAATAAAACGCTGGACCAGGTGTATGACCTGTTCGCCGTGCGCATTATCGTTGACAGTGTGAAAGACTGTTATGCGGCGCTGGGAGTGATCCATGAGATGTACACTCCGATCCCGGGGCGTTTTAAAGATTATATAGCCATGCCGAAGCCAAACATGTACCAGTCTCTGCACACCACGCTGATGGGGCCGTCCGGACAGCCTTTTGAGATCCAGATCCGCACGGAAGAGATGCACAAGACTGCGGAATACGGTATCGCGGCGCACTGGAAATATAAGGAAGGTGCGGATTCGGCAAAGAGCATGGAGTCTCAGGAAGCGAAGCTGAACTGGCTGCGCCAGATTCTGGAATGGCAGAGAGACATGTCCGATAACCGGGAGTTTTTAAGCCTGTTAAAAGGAGACTTGGACTTATTTGCAGAGGATGTGTACTGCTTTACTCCAAACGGGGATGTGAAGAATCTGCCGAATGGTTCCACGCCGGTGGATTTCGCTTATGCGATCCACAGCGCGGTGGGGAATAAGATGGTTGGCGCGAGGGTCAACGGCAAACTGGTGAATATTGATTACAAGATCCAGAACGGAGACAGGATCGAGATCCTGACATCCCAGAACTCCAAGGGACCGAGCCGTGACTGGCTGAATATCGTCAAGAGCACCCAGGCAAAGAACAAGATCAACCAGTGGTTTAAGAAAGAGTTTAAAGAGGATAATATCATCCGCGGCAAGGAGCTGATCATCTCTTACTGCCGGAGCAAATCCATCAACCTCCAGGATATCTTAAGACCGAAGTATATGCAGATCGTACAAAAAAAGTACGGGTTCCGCGACTGGGACGCTGTGCTGGCGGCGATCGGGCACGGCGGCTTAAAGGAGGGGCAGGTGGTGAACCGCCTCTTTGAGGAATACGAAAAGGAACACAAAAAAGAAATCACAGACGAAACGATCCTTGAGAAGATCTCTGAGGCGAACAGCAAGAAGGTGCACATTGCCAAATCCAAGAGTGGTATCGTGGTTAAAGGGATCAATGATATGGCTGTACGCTTCTCCAAGTGCTGCAACCCGGTGCCCGGGGATGAGATTGTGGGCTTTGTCACGCGCGGGAGAGGCATGTCCATCCATCGCACGGACTGCGTGAATATGCTTCATCTCTCTGATGCAGAGAGAGAGAGACTGATCGATGCAGAGTGGGAGGATCCCGAAGATACAGAGGGCGGCGGTCAGTACCTTGCGGAGCTTAAGATGTACTCCAATGACAGGCAGGGGCTGCTCATGGATATTTCCAGAGTCTTTACTGAGGCAAAGATCGACGTGAAGTCCATGAATATCCGCACGAGTAAGAAAGGAACCGCTACGATTGATACAGGATTTATCGTGCACGGCCGCGAGGAATTGAACAGTGTGATCGAGAAGCTGCGACAGGTGGAGGGTATCCTCGATATTGAGAGAACAGCCGGATAAGAGGAGAATGACAGCGTATGAAAATAGGAAAATTTGTGCTTGGTCCGGTGGCGACTAACTGTTATATCGGGATCAACGAAAAAACGGATGAGTGTTTTATTGTAGATCCTGCCGCATGTCCGCCGGAATTTGTAAGTTATATCAAAAATGCAGGGCTGACCGTAAAGGCTGTTCTCCTGACACACGGACATTTTGACCATATCATGGGACTGGACGCTCTGCTTGAGGAGTTCCAGGTGCCTGTATATGCGCACGAGGCAGAACGGGAAGTTCTGGAAAGCGAACAGCTGAATTCTTCCGCGTCCATGCTTGGACGGTCCTATTCATTCTCGGGGGCAGAGTATGTAACTAACCGGCAGAATATCAGGGCAGCGGGATTTGAGATCCAGGTCATCTATACTCCGGGGCATACAATCGGAGGATGCTGTTATTATATCCCGGATGAAAAGGTGCTGTTCAGCGGGGACACACTCTTTCACAGCTCTGTGGGACGGACGGACCTTCCTACGGGGAGTATGGGACAGCTGATAAGCTCGGTCCGAGACAGACTGTTTGTCCTTCCAGATGATACTAAGGTCTATCCAGGACATATGGAAGAGACGACAATCGGATATGAGAAAAAATATAATCCATTCATATAGGAAAAAGTCATGATTGAGATCGCGTGTAAAAAAAACAAATTCACTTATAATGTATATCATATCACAAAGGCATTTTTCCCAGGTGAGGAAATTACGCAGAGGGTTGATGAAAAGCAAGAATCTCTTGTGGAGCTTAAGCTCCCAGGGGACTCTTGCTTTTCCCTTGCGCCGGAGGACATCTGGGAGGAGCTGACAAAAGCAGAGGGCAGAGAACCTGAAGAAAAAGGCTTGGAGAGACTGGCGGACGATTTGGGAAACCTGCCTGTTACCGAGGAGGACGCAGCGCAGGCAGAGAAGCGCGCAGTCACCCGCAGAGTCTATCGATTCCTGTGTGAGGAGTCCGGAAGGGAGCTTGTATGGGGAACACTTACAGGAGTCCGCCCTACCAAGCTTCCGATGCAGATGCTGGAGGAGGGAAAGGATAGAGAGGAAATTACAGAGTTTCTTAAAAAAGAATATTTTGTCACACCGTCAAAGGCAGGGCTGGGCTATGAGATCGCCTGCCGGGAAAAGGAACTCCTCGGGAAACTGGACTGCCGGGGCGGATTCAGCCTGTACGCGGGCATCCCGTTCTGTCCCAGCGTGTGCTCCTACTGTTCTTTCAGTTCGTCCCCTATCGGAGCGTGGAAGGATCAGGTGGACAGCTATCTGGACGCCCTGGTCAAAGAACTCCGTGCCATTGGGAGGATGGCGCGGGGAAGATACCCGGATACAGTGTACATCGGCGGAGGCACGCCTGCCACACTGGAGCCGGATCAGCTCAGAAGGCTGCTTGCGGAGATTACGAAGAATTTTGATCTGAGCCATACAGTGGAGTTCACTGTGGAGGCAGGACGTCCGGACAGTATCACAGAGGAGAAGCTTGCCGTGCTGAAAGAGTTCCCTGTGACACGGATTTCCATAAACCCTCAGACCATGCAGCAGAAGACGCTGGATTTGGTGGGGCGCAGACATACAGTGGAGGATGTCAGGGAAGCATACGCAATGGCCCGGCGGCTGGGATTTGACAACATCAATATGGATCTGATCGCAGGGCTTCCGGGGGAGAACGCGGCGGACATGGAAGATACTCTGTCCCAGATCGAGGAAATGCAGCCTGACAGCCTGACAGTCCACTCCCTTGCCATCAAGCGGGCGGCAAAGTTCGGGCAGGAGGGACGGACGATGGATCTGCATTCCGAGATCTCCCGGATGGTGGACGCCGCGGCTAAGAGCGCAGTGAAAATGGGACTGAAACCCTATTATCTGTACCGTCAGAAGAATATTGCGGGGAATTTTGAAAATGTAGGATATGCGAAGCTTGACAAAGCGGGAATATACAATATACTGATTATGGAAGAAAAGCAGACGATCCTTGCCGCGGGCGCGGGCGCGTCCACGAAGATGCTGCTTGAGACACCCATCAGGACGGAGGGTGGAAAGAAGATCGATATCGTCCATGTTGAAAATGTGAAAAATATCACAGAGTACATTGACCGGATCGATGAAATGATAGAACGAAAGGAAGAATGGCTATGGCGCTGAAGAAGAAGCCGGTGACCGGCATGAAAGACATCATGCCCGCTGAGATGGAGATCAGGGATTATGTGATCGGGCTGATCAAAGACACCTACAGGACGTTCGGGTTTTCCTCCATG
>CALWFS010000028.1 GCA_944377705.1 uncultured Mediterraneibacter sp.
CTGTGTTCCCTGTCTGAACAGGATCTGGGCAGTGTGCCCTACCCGTATATCCGAGTCGCGTCCTGCGCTCAGGCACTAAAGGATATCGCAGAGCACTACCGCCGCTCTCTGGATATCAAAGTAGTCGGTGTCTCCGGAAGCGTTGGCAAGACAAGCACAAAGGAAATGATCGCCTCAGTGCTCAGTCAGAAATACAATGTCCTCAAGACAGAGGGAAACTTTAATAATGAGATCGGTCTTCCACTGACGGTATTCAAGCTCAGAGAGGGGCATGAGATCGCGGTGCTTGAGATGGGAATCAGTGGTTTCGGAGAAATGACCCGCCTTGCGAAAATCGCTCGTCCGGATATCTGCGTCCTTACCAATATCGGCGTGGCCCATCTGGAGAATCTCGGCTCGCGGGACGGCATCCTGAAAGCAAAGACTGAGATGTTTGACTATATGAATCCCAATGGCACGATCATATTAAACGGAGATGATGACAAACTCCGAGGCTTTACGCCGAAAAATGGGATCACTCCTGTATATTTCGGTCTGGACTCCTCCTGCCCTTTCCATGCAGACCACATCATAAACCAGGGGCTGAAAGGAACGGATGCGGAGTTCATCACTCCGAAATCCCGATTCCAGGCACATATCAATATCCCCGGCAGCCATATGGTGTCCAATGCGCTTGCCGGAATGGCCGTGGGCTATGCGCTGGATATGACAGACCGGCAGATTGCCCGGGGCATTGAAGCGAACGTGCCTATCCGGGGGCGCAGCAACCTGATCGAGACCGTGAAATACACGGTGATCGATGACTGCTACAATGCAAATCCCGCCTCTGTAAAGGCGTCTCTTGATGTGCTTTCCTGTGCAGACACCAGGACCGTAGCAATCCTAGGAGACATGTTCGAGCTGGGAGAACATTCAGAAAAAATGCACTACGACACAGGCGCACATGCCGCTGACGCTGGCATTGATATCCTTGTATGCATCGGCAGGCTCTCCGCAGACACCGCCCGGGGAGCACAGGAAACCTCACAGAAAAAAGGAAGTTCCATGAAGGTTGTTCATTATACTTCAAAAGAGGAGTTTTTCGAACAGGCGGACAGCCTTCTGAGAGAAAAAGATACGATTCTTGTAAAAGCATCGCATGCCATGGATTTTTCCAGAATTGTGGAATGGCTCCAGAATTGAAAGGAAAGGATCAGCTCCCATGAAATATCAGGTTCTCGTACTGGATTTAGACGGTACGCTCACCAATTCAAAAAAAGAGATCACAGAGCCCACGAAACAAGCTTTGATCGAAATCCAGGAGGCCGGCAGGACCGTAGTACTTGCCAGCGGGCGTCCGATCAACGGAGTCGCTCCCCTGGCTGAAACGCTCCAGATGGACCGCTTCGATGGATATACGCTCTCCTTTAACGGAGCGCGCATCACTAAGTGCTCTACTGGAGAGATCATCTATAACCGGACAGTGCCTCGGGAAATCATCCGCCCGGTGTATGAGTATGTAAAGACATTTCCCGGATTGGACATCATATCCTACACCGACACACAGATCATATCCGGGATCTGTCCAAATCAATATGTGAAGATCGAGTCCGGCATCAACAGTATGGAGATCATCTCTGTGGATGACTTTCCATCATTCTTAGGCTTTCCGGTGAACAAGCTCCTCGTGGCAGGCGAACCGCATATTCTGGAAACACTGATGGATCCCCTTCGCAAACAGTACCACGGACTTTTAAACATCTACCGCTCCGAGCCATTCTTCCTGGAGATCATGCCAAAAAATATCGACAAGGCGCAGTCACTCCAGAAGCTTCTGAACAGCATCGGACTGACTGCGGATTCCATGATCTGCTGCGGAGACGGATACAATGATCTGTCCATGATCGAATATGCAGGGCTTGGAGTGGCAATGGAAAATGCCCAGCCGATCATTAAAAAATCTGCTGACTTTATCACCCGTTCTAACGATGAGGACGGCATCCTTTATGTAATCGATCTGTTCATGCGAGACTGAACATAGCCCGGATCCTGCCCTGCACACTATGGCAGGGCTGTGATCTTATAAATATACGCAGGCGTCAAGTGGTTGGAAAATGTGGGATCTCCGCAAGGCAGATACTGCATTTTTCTTTTATGCGGAACGTTCTAAAATACAGCTCTTCTTTTGGGATCCATTCGCTGATAAACCGGGACAGCATCTCCCGGCCATTCCTTGCCAGGATCCTCTCCTGCTGCTCTGCCGGATCCACATCCATGAATATCCTGATATCATAGATATCCCCGAAATACGGATGACAGCTGTAAGCCCCCTCTATAACAATGAGGGGGCTCTTTATGATATGTACTGTTTCTCCAAGCTCCTGCCTGGTGCAGTCATACCGATGATATTCAAATTGTTCCTTCCCTTCCCGGATCGGGAAAAGCACGTCCCGCCGAAACCGCTCCCGATCCACATTTCCGCCAGGCTCCGCCAGTCTTTCCGGCGTCCTCTGCTCCTGCCGGAGAAAAAAATCATCCATATGGATTACACTTGCCCCATACCGCTGTGCAATCATTTCCGCAAGAGTCGTCTTTCCACTCCCGCACCTTCCATCAATCGCCAGAAGGACAGAGCGCATCTTACTGCCTGCTCTGCCGGGGACATGCTTTTTCATTTCTTCTTCGATCAGTCTGAATATATCCGGTGTTATCGCTTCCAATGTTTTCACATCCGATACTCTTGCATGATCTTATTTCACCAGATCCAGAAGCGCGTTCTTTGACACTGCTCCGACCTGCCTGCCTGCGACCTCTCCATTTTTAAACGCGATAAATGTAGGAATGCTCATCACGCCAAATCTCTGTGCCAGCTCCATCTCCTCGTCAATATTGATCTTGCAGACTTTCACTCCTGATTCCTCTCCTGCGATCTCTTCCACTACCGGTCCCATCATCTTGCACGGTCCGCACCAGTCAGCGTAGAAATCAACCAGCACCGGCTGCCCAGCCTGCATTACTTCCTGCTCAAAATTTGCTCCTGTCAACTTTACTACTGCCATGTTTATATCCTCCTTATACAAATCACTTTATATTGTTGTGTCTCTATTGTACCACATTTTTGTGCTTTTTCAGTGACAAAATCACACTTTGATATCCCATATGAGCCGTCTTGTTATCCTGCGTTCAAAATCTCCCGCGTCTCCTATATCTTCCCGAGCCCGGCGGCATCCAGCACCTCTATTTTCCCTCTTGTCAGCTTCACCAGACCGTCATTCTGGAACTGCTTTAAAATACGCGTCACCACTTCCCTTGCAGTGCCCGCATCCCTTGCCAGCGTATCGTGGGTAATATTCAGCACATCTTTCCCGTTGATCCCCCGATGCTCCAAAAGAGCCCCCGCGACCCGGGACGCCACATTAGAAAATACAAATTGATTAAACAGCCACATAATATCCGAAAATTTCTCCGATATCATTTCCATTGTATATTCTTTCACAGCACCGCTCTCATCATACAGCTTTCGGTAACTCTTCTTTGGTATGGTGTATATAATGCAGTCTGTCTCCATCTCCATGTCCAGCTCAATGTCCATGCCGTTCAGCATACACGCTGCGCTCAGAATACTCACGTCCCCCTCCAGCAGACGGAACAGGGTAATGTCTCCTCCGCCCGGAGAGGTAATAAAGACACGAGCTCTTCCCTGCGCGATGATCTGAACTCCCGCACATTCTCCTCCTCCAAAATGAAGCCTTGTCTTCTTTGGGCATAGATTTCTCACTGTATTCATCTGCACATTCCTTCTCTGTTCCTCCGTAAGTTCAGTCCAGAAAGGGAACGACTCTTTAAACATCTCTTCAAAACCTTCGTTCATCATATCCTCCCTTCTTCAACAGTAAAACAAGTATAGCACATTCTTCTCATAAATACCCTATTATTTTCCTTACCTGTTCATAAGTTTCATGTTTTATGATTTTATTATGAAACCATAATATTTCAAACACATCTTTTTCACAATTTTGCAATAAACTAATCAGTGTTGTTGAAGGGAGTATGATACAGATGACAAAAGAACAATACTACTCGCTGATCCATCCGTATTCTGATGCCGTCAGCCTGATCCTCGCACGGCTGGAGGTATTGAACCGTCAGGCCAGCGAGCGGGAAGAGATTCGCCCCATCCACGGGATCAGCAGCCGTATCAAGGAAAAAGCCAGCATTGAACAGAAACTCAAAAAGAAACACGCCGGTGAAAGTCCGGACGACGCCAAAGCACTTCTGCACGATATCGCAGGGATACGGGTGATCTGCTTTTTTGAACGGGATATCCGCCATCTGGCAGACTGCCTGAAAAAACAGTCTGACCTGATCATCATCAAAGAGAAAGATTACATAAACACTCCGAAGTCCAACGGCTACCGCAGCTATCATCTCATCCTGGGAGTCCCCATTTATTATATGGACGGGATGGAATATTATCCTGTGGAGATCCAGTTCCGCACCATCTCCATGGACTTCTGGGCAGCAATGGAGCACAGGATCTGCTATAAAAACCAGCCCTTTAATGAGATGGAAATGAGAAGCGCCTTCCGGCAGTATTCGGAAATACTGGAGAAAATGGAAAAATCCTTTGAAGTGTACAGTGAAAATGGACAGTAAATCCGGGATTTGTGTGTGGACGGGGAATCAGAAAAACGTCCGAAAACCGCAGACCTATTTGAGGAGCCTTTTGCGGCGGGCGGGGATATGGCGACGGTGACTTGGAGTAATCTGCTGGAAAGTCTTAACGGCAGGGAGTTCGGCGTTAATTGAAGAGAGGATGCCTTAGGCGAAGCCGAATCGCCCTCTCTTCAATTGTATTTAGCCGTGCTTCCTGCCGTTTAGCACTTCCCAGATTACGGAACCGGAACCTGAGCCATATCCCCGCCCGCCGCGAATACGTCTTTAAAATACTCCGCGGTTTTCGTCCGATTTACTCTATCTCAGGCTTCCCGACAAATCCAGATTTAATCATTCTGTCACTTTCACCAGTGATTTCGGCGCGTCTGCGACTCCACCGTAGAATCCCAGATAAGCGTCATCTAAGCAGTCTTCGTCCACTGCCCATGCAAATGTGCATGTGATAGTCTCTCCTGCTCCTATCTCAGCGAAATGTACATGTGTTTTCTGATTGTCTGTAAACATCTGGACAGTTTGATATTCCGGCATACGGTGGTCGACCACAAATTCGTGATACGCTTCTGAAGCAGGCCAGTACCAGTATTCCGTAAGAGATCCCGAACCGTTGTCCGCAAGCAGCAGCATATCCGGGGCAATATAGATTTCCTGAGCCATGTCTCCGGTATTTGTGATCTCTGTTGTCGCCACAACGAATTTGGCGCCCGTGGATTCGATTCCGTCTTCCGCAATAGTTCCGTTTTTGAGAGGATATCTTTCGTGGTCTTTCAATGTTCCGTCCTCATTAAGAAGAGGCGCGACCACCGTGTCATAATCCTCGATGTAGTTTTCTTTCGGATACTGGTCAAGCGGAAGGGAATCCAGGATCTGAATATCTGTCACCTTATGGATCTGAGGCATTACATCGTCAAGTCCGGTCTCCGGCGGCGGGGTGATCTCATCGCCGATCTTGTAGTAATGGAGGGATTCACTTGTTTTTCCTGCTGCCGTTGCGATCTCCTGTTTTAGGGCATCAAGCTCTTCATCGGAGGCATATTCTACAGTAGTTTCCAATACTTCAATGTCCAGCCCCCTCGCCACTTTAAGCGCCTCATCTTCCGCGAGTCCTGTTCCCTCCAGATAGACCTGGACGGCATAGCCGTACTCCTCATTGAACAGGAATACATCATGTCTCACAGAGTCGTTGTCTTTATAGATACTGCCTTCGCTGAACACGTCTGTTTTCATTTCATTTATAGTCGTAGTTTCGACAAAAGAGTCCTTGTCAAACATTGTGTGGAGCACTTCGTCCTGCGTCTTGGACATTTTATAGAGGTCTGCCGCATTATATTTGACGATAGACATGTCGCCGCCAGTTGCATCATTGTGCCATTTAAGGGCGTAAGGACCGTCCTCATGATAGACATACCCCTCCGGTATATATGTGGGAGTTACTTTGATATCATGAGCCTCTTTTGTCTCAGGAGCTACGGAGATCTCATAGAAGAGCCCCTCCTCTGTTTCTTTCAGATCCGCGTTCATGAGCTGGCTGACAGCAAAAGCAGTGACACCAAGCCCTGTGGTGAGGACTGCTGCTGCCGCGACCGCGGCCCATACTTTTCTCTTTTTCCTGTGTACGGTGCGTTTTCCTGCACTCTTCCTGCCAGTGTTCCCGGTCACCCCAAGTTCACGGTAGGTCTCCCGGATCCGCTCATCAACGCTTGCCGGAATCTTGGCGTCACTTTTTAAAATACGTTCTATATCCTGCTGTGAATATTCTTTTTTCAAATTCGTTCCTCCTCTCTCATTCAGTGGCTGCGTTCTGCGCGGTCCAGATCTGCCGGAACTTTTCCCTGCCGCGCGACAGTCTTGATTTTACAGTGTTCTCTTCCATATCGAGAATCTGTGCGATTTCAGTTACCTTGAAGCCTTCCCCATAGTATAGGAGAAGCACTGTTCGGTATTTTTCATCGAGAAAACGCATCAGTTCCTCGAATTCACAGTTTGCAAGTTCCGCACACATTTCTCCCTGTTCCGGGAAAAACTCAACCGGGCTTTCCCTGCGGTTTTTTCGTATCATATCAATACATTTATTAATAAGGATACGGATAAGCCATGTGTGGAAATATTTGTCATTTTTCAGACTGGCGATCGAACGATATGCAGTCTCGATCGTATCCTGTATCGCGTCGGCAATGTCTTCCTCATTGGAAAAATAGCTCCGCGCTGCTTTGTACATACTCTGTTTGCCTGCTTCGATCAGCTCAATAAAAGCCTGCGGATCCCCCCTCTTTGCTCTTCGTACCAGATATTCCAGACTAATCCCCTCCTTTCCCCTTCTGTTCATCTTCGTTTTCCTCCTCCCTTTAACCTGTCTGATTATCAAGGCTTCTTGTCTATTAGACGCACAAGAGGAGAAAAATGGTTGCACGCCCTGTCTTTATTTTAGAAACAGTTTTGGACAATGTAAATCAAAACTCTTATCAGAGCAGTTAAAATACTGGGAAGAGACAACAAAAACGTCTCTGGATATTCCACTCCTGCTCTGGTAAAATAGGATCAATAAGATAAAGCGAAGAAAATATAAGGAGGTTTTGCGGGATGAAGGTCATTGACTTTAAAGATGCAAAATGCCGTCACTGTTACAAGTGTGTGCGCAACTGCGCGGTAAAAGCAATCTCAGTCAAGGATGAGCAGGCCAGAATCATGGTGGACCACTGCATCAACTGCGGCCGCTGCCTGGAGGTCTGTCCTCAGAATGCAAAGACATTTGCAAGCGACATGGAACGTGTGAAAGGCTATCTGCGGCAGGGACTTAAAACTGTCATATCGATCGCTCCGTCCTATGCGGGCGTGCTGGAATTCGATACACCGGGACAGGTCGTGGACGCCCTTCAGCGCCTGGGATTCTGTGAGGTGCGTGAGACCGCGGAGGGCGCTGCCCTTGTGACTAATGAGTATAAGAAGCTGGTCCGGCAGAATCAGATGCCTAACATCATCACCACATGCTGCCCGAGCGTGAACGATCTGATCGAGAAATATTATCCGGACTGTGCAAAACTGATGGCGCCTGTTGTGTCCCCCATGGTGGCACATGGACGGTATATTAAAAAGATCTACGGGCCGGATGTCAAGGTCGTTTTTCTGGGTCCCTGTATTGCAAAGAAGCAGGAAGCCATCGGCGATGACAGGGTCTTTGGAGCGGTAGACGCAATCCTTACATTTGAAGAACTGGCAGACTGGTTCCAGGAGGAAGGAATCAATCTGCATGCATGTGAGGATAAGCCCATGGGAAATCCCGATCCAAAGATCAATCGGCTCTACCCGGTAAGCGGCGGTGTGATTCAGTCCGTGATCACCGAAGAGGAGGCAGACGGATACCACAAGGTATTTGTAGACGGGCTGGAAAACTGTATGGAAATGCTGGAATGCATTCAGAAAGGCGAGCTGGATCACTGTTTTATCGAGGCAAACGTCTGCGAGGGCGGCTGCGCCAAAGGACCGGCATCGGCACACTGGAACACCTCATATGTAAAGACGAAAGTAAAGATCGAGAATGTAGTATCCTATAAGGCGGCAAGAGATCTTCCTGACATGACCACGGAAGAACTGGCAAAAGAATTCGGAGACCACAGCCTGTCGGATATTATGCCGTCAGAAGAACAGATCCGGAAGATTCTCAGATCCACAGGAAAGTATTCCCCGGAAGATGAATTGAACTGCGGAGCGTGCGGATATTCTACCTGCCGGGAGAAGGCAGTGGCTGTTTTCCAGGGCAAAGCAGAACTGTCCATGTGCATGCCATATGCACTGGCGCAGGCAGAATCCATGTCCAATGTTGTCATGGACGTAACCCCGAACATGATCTTTGTGATCGGAAATGATATGCGTATTCTTGACTGCAACCGGAAGGGGCAGGAGCTCCTTGACGTAGGACATGAAGAGGCCGTCCAGAGATACATATTTGAATTCATAGAGACCGAAGATATCGAGACAGCGCTTCTTACAAGGGAGCCCGTACTGCATAAAAAGATCCAGCTGAACAACGGCAGGCTTGTCGCGGAGGAAACGATTGTCTACATCGAAAATCTGGATGCTGTCCTGGTTACTTTCCAGGATGTGACCAGAGAAGAAAAGATCAAGGAACAGCACTATAATCTGAAAGTAGAGACAGTAGAGATGGCGCAGAAGGTCATTGAGAAGCAGATGATGGTGGCCCAGGAGATCGCGGGGCTCCTGGGCGAGACGACCGCTGAGACAAAAGTGACCCTTACCAAGCTCAGAGATTCTATCCTGAATGAGGAGGAGTGACTATGAGCGTAAGCATAGACGTGGCATGGAAAAGCCTGAATAAACAAAATGAAGAGCTTTGCGGAGATAAGGTTGAGATCATTAAGACAAAGGATTCGGATATCATGATCCTGGCTGACGGTATGGGAAGTGGAGTGAAAGCGAATATCCTCGCCACGCTGACGTCAAAGATCCTGGGGACCATGCTTTATGAGGGCGCTGATATCGAATCCTGCGTAGAGACGATCGCCAAAACTCTGCCCATCTGCAAGGTCAGAAAAGTAGCATATGCCACATTTTCCATCCTGCAGATTTTCCACAGCGGGGAAGCTTATCTCGCAGAGTTTGACAATCCGTCCTGCGTATTTATCCGTGACGGAAAGATCGTCAAATATCCTTATGAGACGCGGGAGGTCGGAGGAAAAAAGATCCATGAATACCGCTTTCAAGTGAAAAAAAACGACTGCTTTGTGCTGATGAGCGATGGAGTCATCTATGCAGGGGCAGGGTCGATCCTCAATCTCCAGGGCTGGACCTGGGAGGCAATGGCAGAATATACGCTGAAATGTACGAAAAAGACGATGTCCGCATCCAGGCTCGCTGTGATGCTCAGCCAGGCATGTGACGAGCTGTACGAAGAAAAGCCAGGCGATGATACTACGGTGGCAGTGGCTCGTGTGATCGACCGCAGGGTCGTCAATATTTTCACCGGCCCTCCCGAATCAAAAGACAATGATGAGCAGCTGATGCATGAGTTTATGCATACAGAAGGGAAAAAAGTCGTGGCGGGCGGGACGAGCGCAAATATCGCAGCCCGGACCCTGGGACGAAAGATCATAACAAAAGCAGACAGCCGGAATCCGGATGTGCCGCCCATGGCAACTCTGGAAGGCATTGACCTGGTCACAGAGGGCGTGCTGACTCTTGGAAAATGCCTGAAGCTCCTGAAAAAATATGTCAATGATGAATTCGACTCTGAATTTTTTGATGAGCTGGACGCAGAAAACGGCGCTTCCCGGCTGGCAAAGCTGCTGATCGAAGACTGCACCGAACTGAATCTTTTTGTTGGCACAGCAGTCAATAAAGCCCATGCTGAGTCAGAACTGAACTTTGATCTGAGCATGAGACAAAACCTTGTGGACCAGCTGATAGCCATTTCGGAAAAAATGGGGCGGACAGTAACCGTAAAATACTACTGAAATCTGGATTTGTGTGTGGACGGGAAGCGGAAAACGTCCGAAAACCGCGGAGTATTTCAAGACGTATTCACGGCGGGCGGGGATATGGCTCAGGTTCCGGTTCCGTAATCTGGGAAAGACATAAAAGGAATGGAATGTGGCTAAAGACAATTCCAAAGCGGACGATTCGCTTGCGCTCAGGCATCCGCTTTGAAATTAACGCCACACCACATTCCTTTAAGTCTTTCCGGCAGATTACTCCAAGTCACCGTCGCCACATCTCCGCCCGCCACGAAAGGCTCTTGAAATAGGGGCGGTTTTCTACGTTCATCCGACCGGAAGTCCCCACAGTCAAATGCAGGATTTCGAAAGTGGAATGAAAGGGAGCCTTTATCGGCGAAACAGAATCTTTTTCCAGCCGGGAAATTTTCTATCTCTTCCTGCGGAAAGAAAGTTACGAACTGCCGGAGAAGTTCCCCTTTCGCCCTCCCTTCGAAATCCTGCATTTACCGGGGTTCCCTCCGGCTTGAGTAAAACCAGAAAACAGCGAAGCGCCTTTGCGAAAACCTTTCAGAGCGTGTGCGGGGGTGGCTGATGCGACTGCGGAGGGGCTTGCAAAAACTTGAAATCCGGGACTATGCGTTGAAATCGGCAGGGGGTTGTTCGAGGCGAAGACGAGTTGCCCCCTGCTGATTTCCGTTCTTAGCATAGTCCCGGATTTCGTAGTTTTCGCTGCCATGGAGCTCGGAGCCGAAGCCACCCCCGCACACGCTCTGAATACGTCTTCAATACATTGCTTCGGTGTTTTCGGACCCTTTACTCACTCCCAGGCTCCCCGGCAAATCCAGATTTACATCGGCTGATCCGGTATAATGATCGCTGCTATGATATATACCAGTATCCCGCTGCCCGTACACCCGAACAATACAAACAGCAGCCTGATCAAAGTAGGATCTATGTTAAAGTATTCTCCAATTCCTCCGCATACTCCGCAGAGCATTTTGCTTGTTCTTGAACGGTATAATTTTTTATCTGTCATTTTGCTTCCCCTTTCTTATATTTAAACATTATTTTTATCTTCATAAACATAAGATTATTCAAAATTAATCTCTACATTTCCCAGATCGCATTCTGCTTTGATTCTGCACCCGCTTCCATTGTCTATTTCCATTTTATTGCTGATTCCGCTATATGATTCTCCATCGATCAACAGACCGCCCGCGGCACATTTTAATTCGTAGTCATAGGCGTCTGCGGTCCCCGGCAGGGTACATATCACTTCGCCCACATTACAGCTGATCTCAGCAAGTTCTGTCACTTCACCTTCCAGAACAATCTGCCCTACACCGCATTCTGCCTCCAGTCGTTCTACCGAGAAAGCGGAAACAATAATTTGTCCGGTAGATGTCTGTACGTCCAGCTCCCCGGCTTCTATTTCCAACAGTTCTATGAGCCCTGCCTTAGCGTCCGCAGTTATTTTTTCAAAATAAATCCCTCGTGGCACGCTGATATACATGATGCCGCTGTCCTGTGTATTCAAACGGCCCCGGTCCTCCATATGAACCTTGAGTTCTGAATCATCCTGGGTTACTGTTATCTTATCCTTCAGGTCATCCCTGCACTGAGAAATATCTACGATAATATCCCTGTTATAGACTGCTTCCAGCTCTTCGTCATAGGGTATCACACGAACTGCCATTCCGGTAAGTTCAAGATTCAGCTCATCGATTCCTGAGAAAGACGTTATATCTGTCCCGTCAGGTTCACCCGGGACGTAGTTCTCATCCGGCAGGCCGGTCACATCAGTGGTCACTGTGACCTCATTACTGACCCGGATCCCCAGCCGAGCCAGCCAGGCTCGTATGACATTCTCATCCTGATCCTCTCTCAGTATCACAAGCCCGCCCAGAGCGGTGCCCGCAACAGCGAGAAAAATTCCAACAGCAGCCAGAACCGCGCATATAATCCAAAAAATTTTCCACCCTTTTTTCATCTTTTATTTACACCGCCTTCCCATAAAACGGACGCCTGCACAGATTGACGAATCCTCTGATCATTGCCGGATATACAATGATGCAGAGTTTGACTGTCCCAACCGTTGCCATCAGTCCCAATACAAAAAGCAATATTCCTATACCTGTGACGATCATGCCAGCCGGCGGGATAGCAAGCAGAACAAGCCCTGTTACAGCTACAACGACTCCGGAGATCATAACCGCTATGGCCGCAATGACAAGACCTGCGAAGAAAAAGAACACTGCTGCCGCCACTCCGAGCACACCCCCTGCTACTCCCAGGGTTACCGGCCAGATAACGATCGCGATTAATATAATAAGTACAATCTTCAGTCCGTTACTGGTCCATGGAGCGCTTTTCTGCCCGGATCCGCTTCCATAGTCTGTAGATCCGGCCGCGCCGCCTGCGCTGTTTTCGGAATCTGCTCTCTGACTGGATCGATGCCCGTATTTTTCCATATAATCTTTGTGATCAAAGCGGGATTCATCAAACTCTGTCCCATAATAATCAGCTTTTATGGACTCTGCCACTTTCTCCGGGCTTCCCAGTTCCCTGATTGCCTCATCTTCATTTTCCTCACCTGCATCCGTCAAATAATCTGCATAATACTGTATCGCTGCCTGGCGTTCTTCCTCCGGGATGCCGGATAACCGCTGTTCAAGTTCAGCCAAAAATTCCACACGGTTCATGCAGTTACACCTCCCTCAAATATTGCGTTGATCTTCTGAATATAAGTCTTCCACTCTGTTTTATACAGATTCAGCTGTGCCATCCCCCGGGATGTCACTTTATAATACCGCCTGTTTCTGCCGTCAAACTGCCTGTCATAGACTTCCAGGCATTCATCCTTCTGAAGCCTGCGCAGGACCGGATACAGCGTGGACTCCGATACATCGATCACCTTGCGCACATCCTGCGTGATCCGATAACCATACGTTCCCTCGTCTTCCATAGAGACGACCGCCAGAACGATAGCATCCAGAAGCGCTGCGCCTGTATTAAATACCATGCGATCACCCTTTCTGTACATATCTTATGTTTAAAAACATTTTTAATATTGCATCGTTTTCTATATTATATTTTATATAATATTATTTGTCAATGCAATATTACTTAAGTTATACTTAAAAAATTCTAAAGAAAGCCAAATCCGGATTTGTGGGGGAGACGTCCGAGAGATAGCGCGTCCGAAAACCGGGGATCGTTTTAAGGCGTATTCGTGGCAGGCAGGGATGTGGTTCAGGTTCCGGCTCCGCAATTTGGGAAAAACTTAAAGGAAGGGAACAAGGCTAAAAACAATTGCAAAGCAGGCGATTCGGCTTCGCCTCAGGCATCCGCTTTGCAATTAACGCCATGTTCCCTTCCTTTAATTTTTTTCATCAAATCGCTCCAAGCCGCCCCCCGCAGACAAATCCAGATTTATCCCGCGATGTATTTGCATGCTGCCAGTGCCGCTACCGCGCCGTCAGCAGCCGCTGTTGTGAGCTGTCTTACTTCTTTTGTGCGGCAGTCCCCGGCGGCAAAAATCCCCGGATGAGAAGTAATGCAGTCCTCCGCCGCCAGGATAAATCCGTTTGCATCCAGTTTCACCACATCTGCAAAGATCTCATTCTTCGGAATCTGACCTACAGCGATAAACACGCCGGATACATCCAGCTTAAATTCCTTCCCGGTCTTTTTGCTGTTCACGATCAGGCGTTCCACTGCCTGATCTCCGATGATATCCTTAACCGTGGCGCTCAGAACAAATTCCACGTTTTCTTTACCCTCAAGCCGCTTTACAATACTGTCTTCACCGCGGAATTCATCTCTGCGGTGGATCAGATAAACTTTCCGGCAGTAATTGGAAAGAAATTCCGCATCCTGGAGTGCTGTACTTCCACCGCCTACCACTGCCACATCGCTGCCCCGGAAAAACATTCCATCGCAGGTTGCACAGTAGGACACTCCCGCACCTGTCAGTCTTTCTTCATTGGGAATACCCAGGTGTCTGTGAGTTACCCCGGTGGCCAAAATGATACTGCGGCACGGATACTCTTTTCCTGCGGTCTCGATCACTTTGACGCTGCCCTCATCCCGGATGCCTGTGACCTGCTCCATGGCAGTCTCTGCCCCCAGCTTCACAGCCTGATCCAGCAGATTCATGGAAAATTCGCTGCCGCTTACGCTGGCAATTCCCGGATAATTCTCTACATTTGGAGACGATGTGATCTGTCCTCCGAACGCGCCTCCTTCAATGATGATCGTCTTTTTCCCTGCACGCTGCCCGTAAATGGCAGCTGTCATTCCGGCGGTCCCGCCGCCGATGATTCCAATATCGTACATATATCTCAGCCTTCCTTTTCTGCATAATTTTTTATATTAGACGCATTTGCCAGCTTTGTGACCTGACCGTCCTTTACAACGATCAGGGTCGGCGCCTGCATGACTTCGTATTTTTCTACAAGATCCATATGCTCCTCTGCGTCTATGAGTTCATATGGAATATTTGCCTTTTCCAGAGAACTGGCAGCTACACGGCAGTTCGGACACGTCTTTGTAGTAAAGAGCAGTGTCCTGGTCTCACTGTCATCTACGGAAGCTTTCACCGCCTCCTGAGCTGCTGCCTGTGTCCTGGGGCGCATATGGGACTTTGTGATATCATACACTCTCCGCTCTTTAAATTCCTGGGTCTTCCCATCGTTCCAGTTCTTTACCGGACGGTAATAGCCTGTAATCCTGCTGTATACTTCCGCCTCTTCGCCGCAGTACGGGCACTTGAACTGTTCGCCAGTCAGGTAGCCGTGATTCCTGCAGATCGAATAAGTAGGTGACATTGTATAATACGGAAGTTTATAATTCTCCGCGATCTTCCGGACAAGAGACGCTGCGGACTTCCAGTCAGGCAGTTTCTCGCCGAGGAAAGTATGGAACACTGTTCCTGATGTATATAATGTCTGAAGTTCATCCTGAATATCCAGAGCTTCGAATACATCGTCCGTGTAACCGACCGGAAGATGAGAGCTGTTCGTGTAATAAGGCGTCCCATTCTTCTCTGCCGCCGTAATGATATCCGGGAACTGTTCCACATCATGTTTTGCCAGACGGTAGGTCGTAGACTCTGCCGGAGTCGCCTCCAGATTGTAGAGGTCGCCGTATTCCTCTTGATAGTCCGAAAGGCGCTCTCTCATATGGTTCAGGACCTCTTTTGTAAATTCCCGGGCCTCCTCATGAGTCAGATCCCGGCGAAGCCATTTCGCGTTAAGGCACGCCTCGTTCATCCCGATAAGCCCGATCGTTGAGAAATGATTCTCAAATGTCCCCAGGTATCTCTTTGTATACGGATACAGACCTTCATCGAGCAGTTTTGTGATCACCGTCCGCTTAATATGCAGCGAACGTGCCGAAAGATCCATCAGCCGGTCCAACCTTTTATAAAACTCCTCCTTATTATCGGACAGATATGCGATCCTGGGCATATTGATCGTGACTACGCCTACAGATCCCGTGCTCTCCCCGCTTCCAAAGAAACCTCCTGATTTCTTGCGCAGTTCTCTTAGATCCAGGCGCAGGCGGCAGCACATGCTCCGCACGTCGCTGGGTTCCATATCGCTGTTAATATAGTTGGAAAAATACGGAGTACCGTATTTTGCCGTCATTTCA
>CALWFS010000029.1 GCA_944377705.1 uncultured Mediterraneibacter sp.
GTGGAGGTGGGGGACTATGTGGAGGCGGGGCAGGTCGTTGCAATCACAGGCGGGAAACCGGTATATGCGCAGATGAGCGGGATCGTCAGAGGAATGCTCCAGGAAGACGCGGCTGTCACAGAAAATCTGAAAATCGGAGATATTGACGCAAGGGCAGAGATTTCACACTGTCATACGATTTCTGATAAAGCGAGAGCCATCGGAGGAGGCGTGCTGGAGGCGGTAAGCAGGTTCGGACTGATGGAAGGCAGATATGCCATCGTTATTCTGGCCGCGGGAGCGGGAACAAGATTCGGAGGCGATAAACTCCGGGCGATGGTCCGGGAGATGCCCATTTATGAACATATGCTGGATAAGGTGAAAGCATTTTCCTCCTTTCCGTCGTTTATTGTGACCGGTGACGGTCAGATCGCAGAAGCTGCTGAAAAAAGGGGTGTCGCAGCCGTGCAGAACACGGAACCGGAGAAGGGGATCTCCTTGTCGCTGCGCCTGGGACTGGAGGCAGTGCAGAAAGCATATGCCGATGCGGGACGTGGAGACAGCCTGCGGGGCATCCTGTTTTCCGTCTGTGATCAGCCGGGGCTTGAGACAGCGACGATGCAGAAGATATTTAACACCGCGGTCCTTCATCCGGGCAGTATCGTATGTGCAGGCCGTGCCGGCAGGACTGGAAATCCTGTTCTGTGGGACAGAAGATACTTTTCTGAACTTGCGGGTCTCACAGGCGATGTGGGAGGCCGCCAGATTATGAATGATCATAAAGACCGGATCAGGATCATTGAGGCTGAGGCGGAAGAGCTGATCGATGTGGACAGGCGGGAAGATTTAAGAAGTCTATGAAAGGAAGAAGGCTTATGATTAAGGTTCTGGTGAATGGAAAGACATACGAAGTGGAAAAAGATAAAAAGCTGATGCGCTTCCTCCGGGATGACCTGCATCTGACTTCTGTGAAAGACGGATGCAGCCAGGGCGCCTGCGGGACCTGTACCGTGCTGGTGGACGGGAAGACGACCCGCGCCTGTATTCCCATGCTCTCCAAGGTGGAGGGAAAGGAGATCATTACTGCAGAAGGATTAAGCGAACGGGAGAAAGAGGTCTATTCCTATGCCTTTGCCACGGCAGGAGCAGTGCAGTGCGGGTTCTGCATCCCGGGCATGGTCATGTGCGCCAAGGGGCTGATTGACCGGAATCCGGATCCCACCCGGCTGGAAGTGGTGGCCGCGATCCGGAATAATATCTGCCGCTGCACGGGGTATAAGAAAATCATAGACGGCATCCTTTTGAGCGCAAAGATCTTACGGGAGGATCTGCCGGTACACGAGGAGAGCGGAGCAGTCAATGTAGGTCAGGCGATCCAGAGGATCGACGCAAAGGAGAAGGTGCTGGGTACCGGCGAATATCCGGATGACATCTATCTGGACGGCATGGTCTACGGGAGCGCGGTGCGCTCTGAGTACCCCAGGGCAAAGGTGCTTGCCATCCATCCGGAAGAGGCTCTTGCCCTGGACGGGGTCATCGGCGTGTACACAGCGGATGATATCCCGGGCGAAGTGAAGGTAGGGCATCTGAAGCATGACTGGGATACCATGATTCCGGTGGGAAAAGTGACACATTATCTGGGCGACGCGATCTGCCTGGTCGTGGCAGAGACTCAGGATATCCTGGAGCAGGCAAAGCTGAAGGTAAAGGTGGATTATGAAGTGCTGGATCCCGTGCTGGATCCTTTTGAGGCGATGAAGCCGGGCGCGCCGCTTGTCCATGCGGACGGGAATATCCTTGCCCATGAGCATCTTGTGCGGGGAGATGCGGACAAGGTGATCGCAGAGTCAAAATATAAAGTGACTACACACTATGAGACTCCGTGGACGGAGCATGCCTTCCTGGAGCCGGAGTGCGCGGTGGCAATGCCCTTTGACGATGGCGTGTTCATCTATTCTTCGGATCAGGGTACATACGACACGCAGCATGAATGCTGTATCATGCTTGGGCTGCCGCCGGAGAAGGTGATTGTGGAAAATAAGCTGGTGGGCGGCGGATTCGGCGGAAAGGAAGACGTGTCCGTACAGCACCACGCGGCGCTGCTCGCCTATCTGACAAAGAGGATCGTGAAGGTGAAGCTTTCCCGTCAGGAGAGTATCGTCGTGCACCCCAAACGTCATCCCATGTGGATGGATATTACCACAGCCTGCGATGAGAACGGCTATCTGACTGCCATGAAGGCAGTGGTCGTATCTGACACAGGGGCATACGCTTCGCTGGGCGGACCGGTCCTGCAGAGAGCCTGCACTCATGCTGCGGGACCGTATAATTTCCAGGTCATTGATATCGACGGAAAAGCGGTGTATACAAACAACCCTCCTGCGGGGGCATTCCGTGGTTTCGGAGTAACCCAGACCTGTTTCGGCTCAGAGCGGAATCTGGATCTTCTGGCAGAGAAAGTCGGTATCTCGCCGTGGGAGATCCGCTACCGCAATGCCATCCGTCCGGGGCAGGTACTGCCCAACGGGCAGATCACGGATTCATCCACCGGAGTGGTAGAGACGCTGGAGGCAGTCAAAGAAGTCTATGAGAGCGAGCCTTATGCGGGGATCGCCTGCGCCATGAAAAATGCAGGGGTCGGCGTAGGACTGCCCGACTGGGGGCGCTGCAGGCTTCTGGTAAAAGACGGAAAAATAGAAATCCATGCAGGTGCGTCCTGCATCGGTCAGGGACTGGGAACCGTGCTGACCCAGGTCGTGTCTGAGACAACCGGGTTCGGCATCGACAAGATTGTATACTGCCGCCCGAACACGGCGAATTCCCCGGATTCCGGGACTACATCCGGATCCAGACAGACGCTGATTACAGGAGAGGCGGCAAAACGCGCCTGCGAGAAGCTTATGGAGGACCTGAAGGACTCTGCTCTGGAGGAACTGGAAGGAAGAGATTATCTGGGAGAATATCTCGCAAAGACAGATAAGATGGGCAGTGATGTGCCCAATCCGGTATCTCATGTGGCTTACGGATACGCGACACAGGTCTGCGTATTGAACGAAGACGGAACCATCAAAAAGGTAGTCGCTGCGCATGACGTGGGAAAAGCGGTAAATCCCATCAGCGTGGAAGGGCAGATCGAGGGCGGCGTGGTCATGAGCCTTGGCTATGCCCTCACAGAACAGTATGAGATCAAGGATGGATATCCGGTGTCCCGCTATGGCACGCTGGGGCTCTTTAAGGCGGATAAGACGCCGGAGGTGGATCCGATCATCATAGAGAAACCCGGAGTAGATGTGGGATACGGCGCCATCGGGATCGGGGAAATCACATCCATTCCCACAGCGCCCGCAGTGGCTGGAGCGTATTATAAGTGGAATGGGGAATTTCAGACAAAGCTTCCTCTGGTGAATACGCCTTATGAGAGAAAGAAGAAAGCGGTGAAATAAGCCCATGGCAGAACATAGCAGGACAGAAAATAACAGGGCAGATGACCTCATGGAGAGAAAAATCCGCCCCAGGCTCAAGGTACAGCTTGTCGGCACGGAGCCTTTCTTCGGACCGGGAGTGAGGACGCTTCTGGAGTGGATCCGTGAGGAAGGGTCTGTCCGAGATGCGTGTGAGAAGATGGGACTCTCATACAGCAAAGGGAGGAAAATGCTGGAGCGGGCGGAAAGAGAGCTGGGCTATACCATTGTAGAGCGCAGCCCGGGGGGCAGAAACGGAGGCAGCGCCAGTGTCAGTGATGCCGGGTTAAGGCTTCTGTTACAATATGAACGGTTTGAAAAAGAGCTGACAGAGGCAGCGGAAGAAAAATATAGAGAAATTTTTTATTAGAGCATCTGGGTAACACTGACAGAAAAGCAGGTGAATTTCAGGAAGGCGGTCAGAAGCCGTCTTTCTGTTGGGAATCGATTGCTTTTCAAAAAGCAATCGAATATAATTTTATATAATGAACCGTGAAGCAGAGGGGATTCCCGAGAATAGCGGTCAGACAGACAAGGAGGACGAAAAGATGAAGAAAAAGTTTTTAGCAGCATTGATGGCGGCAGCCATGGTATTTTCCGTGACGGGATGCGGCGGAAATGGCTCCGATGCAGATGCCAACGCGGATGCACAGGCAGAAGACACGGGGACAGAGGAAGAAGAAACAGAGATCCAGGTATTTATCGCGGCGAGCCTGAACACAGTTATGACAGAGCTGGCTGATATGTATCATGAGGATCACCCGAATGTAAAGATCACATTTAACCCGGACAGTTCAGGAACTCTGCTTACGCAGATCCAGGAGGGATATGAGTGCGATATCTTTTTCTCCGCGGCTCAGAAACAGATGGACGACCTTGAGGCAGACGGTCTGATGGTAGACGGCACAAGAGCGAATGTAGTGAATAACCAGGTTGTTGTGGTCACTTTGAAGGACAGCGGGACTCAGGTGACAGGGCTGGAGGATATCGGCAAAGCCGAGAGTATCGCGCTGGCAGGCGGCAGCGTGCCGGTGGGCAGATATACAAGGCAGGCGCTGATTAATCTTGGGATGCTTCCGGAGACAGATGACCCGGCATCCATCACCACGCAGGAGATCTCAGACGCTCTGGGCGGTGTGGAGATCAGCGAGCAGGACAATGTGAGCAAGGTGCTTGCCGCGGTTGCGGAAGGATCCTGTGAGGTGGGTACGACTTACTATTCAGATACATACGGATATGAGGAAGATCTGGATATCCTTCAGACAGTGAGCTATGACCTGACCGGAAATGTGATCTATCCGATCGCCCGAGTGGTAAATGAGGAGGCCGATGATGCGCAGAATCAGGCTGCGGATGATTTTCTTGCCTTTATACTCTCAGATAAGGCAAAAGCGGTGTTTGAGTCCTATTATTTTGACACTGATATAGAATAAGGATAAGATAGAACCAGTCAGCAGGCGGGAGAGTGAGGAAGACGATGGAAGAGATCATGGAGATTTTAAAAGAATTGGACTGGAGTCCTTTGTTCATATCCATAAAGACGGGGATCGTGGCGACTGTGATATCCTTTTTTTTAGGTATATTTGCCGCGCGCAAGGTTGTGAAGGCATCCCCGGGGAAAAAAGCGGTCATTGACGGGATTCTGACTCTTCCCATGGTGCTGCCTCCCACAGTGGCGGGCTTCTTTCTTCTGCTCCTGTTCAGCCGAAGAAGACCTTTTGGTGAATTCCTGTTTGAAGAGTTCGGCTTCAAAGTAGTCCAGACATGGATTGGCTGCATCATTGCGGCGACAGTTATTGCTTTTCCGCTTATGTACAGAAATGCGAGGGCGGCAATGGAGCAGATCGATGCAAATCTTGTCTATGCGGGGAGGACGCTGGGTATGTCGGATACAAAGATTTTCTGGAAGATCATTGTTCCCACCGCGGGACCGGGCATCGCTTCCGGCACGATCCTGACCTTTGCAAGGGCGCTGGGGGAGTACGGAGCAACGTCCATGCTTGCCGGAAATATACCGGGCAAGACGGGAACCATATCCCAGAAGATCGCCATGGTCATCCAGGATGGGGATTATCTCACAGCCGGAATCTGGGTGGCAGTGGTCATGGTCATCGCTTTTGTCGTGATCTTTCTTATGAACCTGATCTCGGGAAAAAAGATGAAAAATATCGGGAGGTGGTAAACAGTGTCGATCAAGGTGCAGATCCAAAAGAAGCTGGGCAGCTTTCTTCTGGATATCAGCTTTCAGAGCGAATCCCGCCGCATCGGCATTCTGGGCGCCTCCGGCTGCGGGAAGAGCATGACGTTAAAAAGTATTGCCGGTATTGAGACGCCGGATCACGGGAGTATCGTGGTGGAAGGCCGTACGCTTTTTGACAGGGATCTCAAGATCAATCTGAAGCCTCAGAAGCGTAATGTGGGATACCTGTTCCAGAATTATGCGCTGTTTCCCACAATGACAGTGGAGAGAAATATTGCTGCAGGACTGAGAGGAAGCAGACGGGAAAAGGAAACCCGGGTGTACGAGATGGTAAAAAAATTTCAGCTGGAAGGGCTTGAGAAGCGTCTGCCCGGTCAGCTCTCCGGTGGACAGCAGCAGAGAGTGGCTCTGGCGAGGATCATGGCATATGAGCCGGATGTGATCCTGCTGGATGAACCGTTCTCGGCTCTGGATATGTACCTGAAAGACAGATTACAGCAGGAATTGATGGAAATGCTCGCTGATTACAAAGGAACCGTGATTATGGTGTCGCATAACAGAGATGAGCTTTACCGCTTCAGCGAGGAACTTCTTGTCGTTGATGAGGGACATATTGCAGCTGCAGGGGAGACGAAGGAACTTTTCAGAAATCCGGTGAGCAGAGAGGCGGCCCGTCTGACCGGATGCAAAAATTTCTCCCGGATCCGCCGGATAGATGAGCATACAGCGGAGGCTGCTGACTGGGGAGTGACTCTGCACACGACAAGAAAAATACCGGAGGATACACAGTGGTTCGGATACCGCGCCCATGACTTTGTTCCTGTGTGGGGGAGCGGAGGAGAAAATATGCTGAGGTTTGATCTGGAGAGCAGCGCGCTGCTGCCGTTTGAGCGGAATTACTATCTTAGCCCAAATATCTGCTGGTTCGTGCAGAGGGAAAAGATTGAAGAGCTGGACGAGAGAGGGATGCCGGACTATTTGCTGATCCGGGAGGATAAGATCCTTTTTTTGAAATGATCTGTTATGCCTGTAAGAGCAGAGGATTATTTAAAAAATAAGTAAAATAGAATAATTGTGTTTACAAGTGCACTGCCCTGTTTTATAATAACCACTTGTGAAACCGATGATGGGGATATGTCAGGAGACAGACATATCCTTTTTTATGGAGCAGAAGAGACGATATAACAGAGCGGGAGAGGTGTCAGACAGATGAAAGCAGTACAGCGTGACATGACGTCGGGGAGTCCGATGAAGATTATTTTGAATTTTACATTTCCCATCTTTCTGGGAAATGTTTTTCAGCAGTTTTACAATATGGCGGACGCGGTGATCGTAGGAAAGTTTGTGGGGACAGGAGCTCTTGCCGCGGTAGGCAGCACCGGGACAATCATGTTTTTGATCTATGGGTTTGTAGTGGGTATGACAGCAGGATTTACGGTTCTCACTGCCCAGAAATTCGGTGCGGGAGACATGGATGCAATGCGAAGGACAGTGGCAGGGGCATCTATACTGTCCCTGGTCATAGGTGTGCTCCTCACTGCGGCGTTCATGCTGCTTATGAAGCCATGGCTTGAGCTGATGAACACGCCTGATGACATCTTCAGAGATGCCTATTCCTATATTATGATCATCAGCGCGGGGATTCTTGCACAGATGCTCTACAACCTGCTGGCAAGCATATTGAGGGCTCTGGGAAACAGCAGGGTGCCGCTGTATTTCCTGATCCTTTCAGCTCTGCTCAATGTAGTGCTTGACCTGGTCTTTATTATTTTCTTTCATATGGGGACAGCGGGAGCGGCAGTGGCAACAGTTATTTCGCAGGGGATATCAGGGCTTCTTTGTCTGGTTTACATAGTGAAAGCGGTTCCGCTCCTTCGCCTGCAGCGCGGGGACTGGCATCTGTCCGGCACCCTTCTGGGGATACAGCTCAGGATCGGAATCCCCATGGCGCTCCAGTATTCCATCACAGCAATTGGCAGCATGATGGTCCAGTCTTCTCTGAATATTCTGGGATCCACACTTGTGGCGGCATTTACTGCAGCCAGCAAAATTGAGCAGGTAGTTACCCAGGCGTATGTGGCTATGGGAACCACTATGGCTACATACGGCGCCCAGAATATGGGGGCAGGGGATGTGATCCGGATCCGCAGGGGGTTCAAGTCATGTACCATCCTTGGGGTCATCTATTCCTTTGCAGCTGCAGCCCTGGTGATGACAGTGGGAAAATATATGACGTATCTTTTTGTTTCAGAGGATGTGGCTGTTATTATGGATTCTGTGGATATTTATCTGAAGTGTGTAGGAGCATTCTTTATTCCGCTGGCTATTGTCAATATATACCGGAATGGGATTCAGGGACTCGGGTATGGCATTCTTCCAATGATGGCCGGTGTGGCGGAACTGGCGGGCCGGGGAATCGTTGCTGTGATCGCGGCCGGACAGAAGAGCTATACCGGAGTCTGCCTGGCAAGCCCGGCGGCCTGGGTGCTGGCATCTGCTCTGCTGATCGGAATGTATTATTACATTGTAAAGATTGATATCAAAAAAATATTCCGAGGCAGAAGCCCGGAATCGAATGGTTTAGGCGAAGTCCAATGACCATGCATACCGACTGTATACACAGTCATTGTCTTCTTTGTTTCATAGTTGTATCTTAACAGGGAATTGTGAATCGGCTGTGACAAGATATGGAAATAATTTTAAAGATTATTAAAATTAGATAAAACGAAATAAGTGATAAATTTTGCACGGCGCTCGTCTCAGCCCAGTCATCACAGGAATGGGCTGGACGAGCTCCGTCAGCTTTTTGTTATCAGCATTTTAATGGTTGTGTTCTTCTTCCGGATCGTAAGCTTCCTGCCTGACTGTGTGCATCATCTCTTTCGATGAGGTCAGCCAGCGCTCTTTCTCAGCTTCAAATCTTTTAAAGAGCCATGCCACTGCCTGGTCCATCCCCTCCTCTGACAGAGGAAAGGACTGGCTTTCTTTTTCATCCTCGGGCGTATCTTCAAAGCACCATGGCTCAGGATAGATAAATACAGTGAACGTGGTACTGCTCTTTCCGTCATCTCCCCGGAAAAAATAGCGCATCCCGTTGTGGCTTCCGGAGAAAGGTTCTTTCTTCAATCCTTCAAAGGGGATCAGCCGTTTGTCGATCATAGTGGGTTCCTCTCTTTACTTTCGATGAATCACAGATTTCAGAGTACAGTATATCACTGCGCGGCGACCGCTGCAAACTCTGTTGTCACAAGATCGTTGTACGGAACTCGCTCTTCCAGTTCGCCTGCGCTCTCCAGGATATCCTGAAGGAGGTTAAAACTGCTCTCCTCGAAGATCAGATTGCTCTTCCATGTATCTTGATCATAATAGCGCGTAACAATGGTGGTGATCGTTTCCAGGTCTGTTTCCGGGAACTGAGGCTCGATCACAGCTGCAATTTCTTCGGGGGTATGGCTCTGAACATAGTCCATACCTTTCTGAAGCGCGTTGGTGAAGCCCTGGATCACGTCCGGATTTTCATCGATATAGCTCTGTTTCGCGCTGAACGCTGTATAGGGGACATATCCGCTGTCCTCGCCGAGAGATGCCACTACATAGCCCTTGCCTTCAGATTCCAGAGTAGTGGCGCCCGGTTCGAACTCAACGGTGAAATCTCCCTGTCCCTCTGAAAATGCCGCGGCAGTGGAACCGAAATCAATGTTCTGGTTGATCTCAAGATCTGATTCAGGGTCAATGCCGTTCTCTTTCAGGATATACTCAAATACCATCTCAGGCATCCCGCCCTTGCGTCCGCCTAGTACAAGGTGCCCTTTTAAATCGTCCCAGGCGAAATCAGGCATTTCTTCCCTGGCTACAAGGAAATTGCCCGCGCGCTGCGTGAGCTGGGCGAAATTAACTACATAGTCTGTGGCGCCCTCAGCGTAGGTGTAAATGGAGGCTTCAGATCCCATGAAACCAATATCTGCCTCGCCGGATATGACGGCAGTCATTGTTTTATCTGCACCAAATCCACATACAAGAGTCAGATCAATCCCCTCCTCTTCGAAATACCCTTCTTCAATTGCCACATACATAGGGGCATAGAAGATGGAGTGTGCGACCTCGTTTAATGTTACTTTTACAGGTTCCTTTTGTTCTGTTTCTTCTGTGGGAGTACTCTTAGGTTCTGCTGTCTTTTTCTCTGTATCCTGCGCGCAGCCGGCGAGAAGAGACACAGAGAGGACTGCAGCGCCTAAGCAGGATAAAATACGCTTTTTCATAATTCCTCCATGCAGTTCTGTCATATTGATTCCTTAATAGTATATGAGAAGAAAGATGGGAGGTTCATATAGAAAAACCTGCGGAAACAATGCCATCCCCTCCGGCTAAAGAGCGTCTCCGCCGGGAAATGGAATTGTTTCCGCAGGTTTTTAACGGAAATGATAATATTATGAATCCTGTTTTTTATCAGTCATCATATTCATCTGCATAATCATCTTCAAAAGCATCGTCATAGTCGTCATAATCATCCCCGCCCCTTGACGTAATGGCAAGGATCAGAGAAATCACAGCCAATACCGCGGCAGCGACAGCAGCGATGAAAAGCTGCAGGTCATCGCCCCTCTTGAGGAAGGCAAATACGGCGCTGCCAAGATAGAAGAGCATAGGCAGCAGGAAAGCGAAAATGTTGTTTGTCCCTATCGTAATAAAATACAGCAGTGCGGATACGAGCAGGCAAAGCGCAAGTATTGCAAATGTCATGCCCGTAGCGCCGCTGTCCGTCGAAGACGAAAATCCGGTGGTAAATCCCGTATATAAAAAGTATCCGAATCCCAGCAGGGAGATGATGCCGAGAATCACCCGCATCGCCCGGAAGCAAGGCATGCTCTCATAATCATCATCGTCATCATATTCATCGAACTCCGGTTCGACTGGCTTTGGTACCGGTTTTGCAGCCTTTTTCCTGTCTGCTGATGAGGGAGAAGAATTTGATGCCGGACGGTCATCTTCTTCGGCCTGGATTTTTTTCTTCCTGACCGGTTTACCGATCGTACCGGTGGCGAGCATATCTTCGTAGCTCTTGCGGGCAGATTTTTCATGCTTTGTCCGAACTTTTTCCGGTGGAATATTGCTGTAACGTTTTTCTTCCGGCTTTTCAGGGGCTGTGCTCTGCGCCGGGCGTTTTTTCACCGGCTTCTTAGCGGGGGAGCCAGGCTCTTTTTCTGAGTTTATAGGAGTTTCTACCTTCTGTGTTGCTCCCTCTGCCGTATCAGCAGAAGATGTTTTCGCCGTCTCCTTAGGCGGGACATTTTTCTTTGCAGGCGTATCTTTAGCGGGTGCATTTTCCTTTGCAGCGGCCTTTTTTGCACGCTGCTTATCAAGATTCCACTGCTTGCGGCAGTCCCGGCAGATTGCGTATTCGTTAAAGATCGGATCACCGTTTTCGTTGGTGCCAATCTGTTTATTTTTTAACTCAAGCTCTTTTCCACATATTGGACACTTCATAAGATCTATACTCCTCTCTTTGGCTGACAAATTTACAACACCGATATTATAACATTTTGAGGACGCGAGAACAATGAAAAAATGTGATATATGCTTGAAAAGTGCAAGATTTGCCCGAATTATGTCGAAGATATATGCCCGGAAGATGAGGGACGCTTTTTGTCAGGACAAGCAGCGCTTTCGGAATGTCTGCTGCTCTTTGCCACAGGGGACATGTACTGGACGATGTCATTGTAAGCCGCAAGTTCAGCCTCATTCTGAGGAAGAGACGGGATCAGCCCTGTACAGTCTGTTGTAGACGCGGCGTTTGAGAGATAGTCAAAATTATCGGTCAGTTCTTTTTGATTCTTTTCTTTCAAAATAGTTCACCTCGTTTTTACATTTTTCAGTTAGTATCCCCGGGCGGGAAAATTGTATTCCCGGGAAAATGTGATATACTGTCTTATAGTAAATATTTTTGTGACATACTGATGCCGGGATCTTCCCGCGCATGGACGCATTAGAGAAAAGGAGAATGAAAATGAAGATCATAGCAGATACACACGCCCATACGCTGGCGAGCGGACACGCATACAGCACGATCAGGGAAATGGCAGCAGCAGCTAAGGCACGCGGGCTCAAAGCAATCGCTCTTACAGAGCATGCTCCGGAAATGCCGGGTACATGCGGGCTGTTTTATTTCCAAAATCTGGATGTGGTTCCCAGGGAAGCGAAGGGAGTACGACTTCTGATGGGAGCTGAGGTCAATATTATGGATCCGGATGGAACGATCGATCTTCCGGAGAAGACCTGCCGGGATCTGGATATCGTGGTGGCAAGTATCCATCCGCCCTGCTATGGGCTTGAGCATACGCCGGAGGAAAATACCAGGGCATATGTGGAGGTTATGAAAAAGCCGTATATCAATATTATAGGACACCCGGACGACGGGAGATTTCCTTTTGATTATGAAGCCCTTGTCCGTGCGGCAAAAGAGACGGGCACACTTCTTGAAATCAATAATTCTTCCATGCGCCCACAGAGCAGCAGGAAGGGGACAAGAGAGAATATCCTGACTATGCTGGACCTCTGCAGACAGTATGAGGTACCGGTGACGACCGGAAGTGACGCCCATGTGGATGCAGACGCGGGGAATTTTACCTACATCAGGGAAGTGTTAGAATATTGTGATTTCCCTGAGGAACTGGTAATAACGACGGATTGGGAACGACTGAAGGGCTTTCTGGATATCCATTGATAAAGCCTGTGGGTCAGCGCGTAAAAATAAAATGGTGGACTTTAAAAGTTTAGTGTGCTAAAATATAGGAGCGACTTGGAGGGACAGGGGATATGCCACACATATCAGATGCCTGCGTCCTGGTCAGATTTTTGCCGCGGGGCTTATAAAGGAGATATATTTTATGAGTAAGAAGATAAGGACAGAGGCAGTCGACTATCTTTTTAAAGCCATCCTCAGTCTGGAAAATAAAGAAGAATGTTATATATTTTTTGAGGATATCTGCACGATCAATGAATTGCTTTCATTATCCCAGAGATTTGAGGTCGCAAAGATGTTAAGAGAACAGAAGACATATCTGGAGATCGCAGAGCAGACAGGGGCTTCAACAGCCACGATCAGCCGTGTGAACCGTTCTCTGAATTATGGAAACGACGGCTATGACATGGTATTTGAACGTCTTGACAAGAATGAAGATTAAAAAGCGATCAGGCTTTGGGAATCGTAATAAACATCTGAACACTGTGAATGAAACAACCGGAAACCAGCATGGATACATCTGCCATGTGTGGTCTCCGGTTTTCTTCTGCGATAAAAATGTAAAAAACAGTGAACCAAAGCAGCAGTGGCGGCGAATATAAAGTGAAAAGAAAAGGAAGGGAATGGAGGTGAGGCATTGGAAGCACGGGAAATCGAGAGATGTATCGATGAATTCGGTACGGATGTTTACAGATTCTGTCTGAAGCTCTGTATGAACAGAGAGGATGCGGATGATCTGTACCAGCAGACATTTCTGAAAGCATTGGAGAGCAGTTTTACTATGGAATGGGAAGGGAATCCCAGGGCTTTTTTCTTTGCCATGGCGCATAATCAGTGGAAAAGCGGCAGAAGAAAGGAGGCGCGGCGCAGAGCGATCGCACCTTGTACGAACATAGAAGATGAGAGGGAAAATCTGATCCCATCAGGGGAAGATATAGAAGCAGATTATTTTCGGAGAGAAATGCTCTCTGAGATCAGCAGGATCATTCAGGCACTTCCGGATAAATTTCGGATCCCGCTGACATTGTTTTACCTCTTTGAGTTTAAGGTGGAACAGATAGGCAGGATGACGGGAAAACCTCCCGGGACAGTGAAGAGCCGTCTGTTTAAAGGAAGAAAGATGATCAAAAAAAAATTGGAGGAGGCCGGTTATGGGAAAGAAAGATTTTAATACAGAATTAGACAGATCGATCCGGGCTGCGTTGAGGATCGAAGACAAGCCCACGGTACAGCTGAATAACGGACTGAAGGCAGAGCTCTATGAGCGTGAACGGCTTCAGAGGCAGAGCGAGACGAAGAGGAGTATTTCTCTCTGGTATCTGCCCATGGTGTTGAACCTTATTATATTTGCCATGCTGGGCGCGGCTTTCGTATTGTTGATCAGTAATCTGTACCTGTCAGTTCTTGCAGCTGCAGGCTGTGTGTATATGGGGCTCGCGGGAGTAGTGATTACTGTGGTGGGAGTAAAAAGAACGGATCTCAGAGAGGATATCTCGATCTGTATAAAAAAGGGGGAGAAAGGATATGAAAGGGCATAATGAAATAAAATACCGAAAAAGCCGCGGGCTGATCTGGGCATTCGCGATCATAGTTTTGTTTATTCTTGTGAGATTTGCAGTGTTCTTTGCCGCAAGCGGCGGGATCAGTGGAATTGCAATGGTTATCCCGCTATTTCTCCTGGGCGTTCTCTTCTTCTGGCTGCTCATGTCCGCATTTTTTGGCGCGTGGGTATATCAGGACTGCCGGAAGCGGGGAGATGATCCCGTCCTGTGGGTCATCATTATTTTTCTCGCCACGCCTATGATCGGGCTTCTGATCTATTTCCTCAGGCGGCGGGAGATCAAAAGACCCTGCCCCGCCTGCGGGCATTTTGTACCGCTGCGGGCAAAATACTGTGAGGAATGCGGAGCATATATTCAAAACAGGGAGGAAATGGAAATGATAGAAAGCAAAAAGGTACATCACAAAAAATATATCGCCGGAGGTATGGTCAGCCTTGTGCTCATGATCGTATGCCTGACAGGACTTATCGTGAGCGCGTCAGGAGCCGGGAATGTGAATACAGATCCCTCGTCCAGCGAGAGAGTGTGGAACCTGGGCGTGATCCAGATGAGCGTGAGCAATTACTGGGATGGCGTCTGGAACTTAAGCTTTAAACGGGCAAGCGATGGGTTTGTGGAAGAAAGGAACATGAAGGTTGAAGACACGGAGACGCAAAAGCTGTATGCCGATATTTCCTGTGGTACTGTGCCGGAGGGATCCAGCCTTATTCTGTGGCTTGTGCAGGGTGACAAGGCAGAGTCCGTGGATGTGACAGACCTCTCAAAACCACTGGAGTATTCGTTGAGTGGATTTGAGGAAGGAAAAATCCATGTCAGACTTCAGATCAATGGAGTGGAGGATGTCACTTCAGAAATCACTATACAGTAAATCTGGATTTGTGTGTGAGGACGGGCGGGAGAGCGTCCGAAAACCGCAGAGTATTTTGAGATGTATTCGCGGCGGGCGGGGATATGGCTCGGGTTCCGGTTCCGTAATCTGGGAAAGTGCTAAACGGCAGGAAGCACGGCTAAAGACAATTAAAGAGAGGACGATTCG
>CALWFS010000030.1 GCA_944377705.1 uncultured Mediterraneibacter sp.
GGAACCTGACTCGCCATCTTCTGTCCGAGACGGAGCGCGAATTTGGTTTTTCCGATCCTGTGGACCGGCGAGTAGATGCCGATCAGCCCTCTGACCGGCGGCTCGTCTCGGATCCTTACCTTTCCCCGTTTTTCAGAGACGTATTCCCCCGCCTGACTCTGCGATGTTACGGACCTGCCTGGCGTCCCCGGATCTTTCGGATAGTTTTTTCTTTTTGACATCCTGCTTTTTCCGGCATGTTTTCGGATCATCTTTATCATTGCCTCTGCGGGCTGATAACGAAATAAATAGATATTTTCTGCTTCTTCCCTCTCTCCGGGAATTCCTGTCAGGATAAATTTTTTTCCGGAGTCTTTTTTTTCTGTGATCTCGGTTCCATACTCTTCTCCGATCACAAGGATTTCCGCGCTGTTTCTTTCGAAAAATCCCCTCATCTTCTGCAGATCATGAAAAAGATGAAACTGATATTCTCCCTCGAAGTGTTCTGAAAGTATCTGAAAAAGATGCTCTGAATACTCCTCCTGCACATCACAGATCACAAAACACCCTGATACACCTTTTATTTTATTTTCTGACATAATCTGAATTTTGCTGCGGATCCTTGCAGCACGAATAAAGAAATATGACCCTGCGGACATTTTTCAGCCCGTTATTTCTGACACAGTCTTTCCCTCAAAGACCTGTGGCCCGGCAGGTGATTCCTGCTGTGTAAGACGCATTATAAACGGCGGATCTTATTTTGTCCATAGCAAAATTCAGATCCGCCGATTTTTGTAAAAAGCTCACAAAATCTGATAACACATTATCCCGTAAAGCAGCCCGACCCCAGGAATTCCAAGGGTTCCGGATGTCAAAAAGGAAACTGCATTTAGTCCCACATTAATTGAAGAATCAGGTGGGATGACATACTGGTTGATAAAAAATATCAGCGCCATACCAATAGCTGCCCGTATAAAAAAGTTGACCAATGCTGACATAAATTTTTTTCCCAAATCCGACCCTTCCTTTCACGGGCTCCGCATATCACTTAACGAATGGTCCGGTAATATCTTTTGTTACAGTCTATTCCTGTTCCCGGCTTTTTATTCACCCGATCCAAGCCACTCCCTGGCAGCTTTTCCTGCCTCTTCCCGTGAATAATTCCACTCTCTTAAGGACATCTGCTGTTCTTGTGCTGCGATGCTCCTGAAATAATCATCCAGACTGTCCAAAACCGCTGTATCACGGATCTCGTCTTTATCAATCTCTGCGAGAACGGGAACCGTGTCCCTGGATAAATACATGAGATAATAGACATCAAACTCAGAAGCTTCACTGGCGTGCCTGATATTATACTCCGCGATAAGCGCATCCGGTCTGCTGAAAGAAAACAGAATGTAGCAGACTGAAACCACCGCTGTGATATATCTGAAAAGCCCGAAATCCCTTCTGTAAATGCTGTATATCACTCCAAAAAAGATGATCATAAGCACTGCCAGAAACCATAGCACGAACACTCGGAGAAAAGTAAGGTAATATTCAGACACATACAGAATCATCCGATATGCCGCAGATACGATCATAATACATGTGCACACTGACACCATGGTAAGAATTATCTTAAGAATCCTGTTTTCATCAAATACCATCCGGCAGATCAGGACAGCTGCAAAATTAATCAGGCTTACGGCAAGAAGCTGCCAGAATCCCTGATGTGCATATTGTGAATAAGTCACGCCTTCCGGAAGTCCCGTGTCCAGCCTCAAAAACAGGAACAGAATCTGAATCCCCGAATAGACCACATAGACAGCCGCCAGGATTCCTGCAAACGTGATCCCTGCCACAGGATCTGTCCTTCCCTGCTTCTTTGCAGTCTTTCCCCTGAGATTCATACGGAAAAGTCCTGCAAAAAATGAGTAAATAAATATCATGCCAAATAGAAATGTCAATCCAATCCCAATGATATTCCACATATCTATTTTTTCAAACAGGCTGAAAGGATTAAAGAAGTCAAAAAACCTGTTGAAAATGTGTGAAAAAATCTGATCCGACGCCATTAAAAGAGGAAGTACGACTGCCAGCAGGAGCATCGCCGCCAGGAGCCCGAACAGTACAGATCTGATTTGTTTTCGTTTTATCCACATAACTGCTGACTTATCTTCAGGATTTTCCTCTTCTTTTCTCTTGTTTTCCCCGCTTCCGCGGAAAACGTCCCCCACGGATGAGATCCATGTGCCAGTCATGATAAAGAAGTTCTTTACATATTCCGCAAATCCCCACTCCTGATCTTTATAAATCTGATGTGCCATGGACATCATGTAAAGAAGCAGGATCCCGACACAGTTAAAGAAATGGAAAAATCCGTTATCTGTCAGAACTGTCGCTATCCCCAAAAGAAGGATCCCTGCAAAGTACCTTATTGTTCCTTTCTGAAAAGTGATACCTGCTCTTACGAGGAATGCAGTGGAAAATGCGAGAGAAACCGCTGTGATCACGGGAAATGTAATTCCCGACATATTTCTGTACAGACAAAAAGTAAACACCCCGCCGTAGATCAGGCTCATCATAAAAAACCATTTACGGTCCGCTCTCATCCTCTGAACAAAAATACTAACCATTTTCATCCTCCTTTACATATTCGAGAATATCCCCAGGCTGGCAGTCCAATGCCCTGCATATCGCATCCAGCGTAGTAAATCTTACTGCTTTTGCTTTATTATTTTTCAATATAGAAAGATTCGCCATCGTGATATCCACTTCATTTGCAAGTTCAGTTACACTTATTTTTCTTTTTGCCATCATAACATCCAGATTAACAACGATCGCCATTTCATGTCCCCCTATATTGTCAAATCATTTTCTTCTTTATACCTTATCGCCTCTGAGAAGACCAGACCCAATACATGGCTGAACAGCCCGGCGATAAAGAAAGTAAGCACGATGATAAAAGTTGCCGGCGTGGGGAGCAGGAACAGCTTTATAAGAAACAGAACTGTGATCACAAACGCCGCCGTCTCCATGATCCTCAGGCTTTTTGTATTTACATGTGAAAAGCAGTTTCTTCCTATAACAGTACCGATCATTTTTCTGAGCTGATATACGATCACAAGACCGCAGATGCCGGACAGAAAGAATATGAGCAGCATGGAAATATAGTGTTCCTCTAACTCCCTTGAATAATATTTTCCTGCCAGTTTCAATGTGTAGGGCAGTGAAGCTGCCACTAGAATTCCTGTGCAGAACATAAAATTCAACAGATACTTTGTAAATAAGACGATTCTGTTTTCCCTCATAATGATGTCTCCTTTATCATTTTTACTCTTGGATTTTATCGTATTATAAATCTTTACTATATTATATGTCAATATATTTTTATTGTTTTTCGATAAATTATAATTGATATACAATAATTCAAGGTAAATAGCAAGCCGAGAGTCCCGTTTTGTAAGCAAGATTCCCGGATTTTCATTCACACATGGATCTGGTATAATACGTTCAGCAATAAATTTCTTAAACCCATCTTCTCCGTATATAAAAAAAGAGGATTCCGTATATACGTCATCCTCTTTTTTATTACAGAACTTCAGATTCTTAATATACTCTGTGATCTCTTCCGCTGCCGATGTCCTTTTATATCCATACTCTTTCCGCAACTGTCCTGTCAGACGGATAGAATCATTTAAAGTGTGATCCGAATCTCCCTGTCCCACTCTTCCCCTTTTTCACTTTTACTAAAATCATCGTTATAGAAGATACTGATACTGTCCGCCTCTTCACTGTCTTTCAGGATAGCAAAGAGATAAAATCCCCACTCGCCGCTGGTCTGCTGTGCCGGGAGTACATCCCAGAACTCAGCTCCGGGTTCAGTCACAATGAGAAGTTTCCCTTCTCTTACGGTACGCCCTGTCTGCGCCTCCACATAGAAGTTCGCAGGGTCAAAATCCGTATCCTCCGCATTGACAGCGCTGCCGGACAGCACCAGATAATGATACCCTTCCTCCTCGGGATAGTAATCATAGTATCCTATCGGCTCCGGCGGCTCTACCTTGGTCCGATACTCGATCTGATCTACTGTAAACTCCACGTCACCTATAACGATCTGATCCGCCCCCTGCTCCGCAGCATCCGCAGCCTCTGCTCCGGATGCGGTACAGCCTGCCAGCAGGCAGGCTGCAAGGAGGGTACAGACCAGGCTCATAAAGATATGCTTCCGTCCTCCTCTCATTTTATCTCACCACCAATGTCGCGTTTACCGCTCCCCGGTTCATCCCCTCCTCATAGTTTTCCAGGCTTCCTGTCTGGACGAGGATGTAGATCGGATATTCACCTTCCGGGAGTTCCTCTGAGATGGTCCACTCAGTTACAGCCATGCCCGGCTCGATCCAGCCGCTCTCGTAGATCTGCTCACCGGTATCAGACAGGCTGATCTGGTACTTAAAGTAACATGGATTCCCTTCCGGATTTGCCAAAGCAGCATGTACTGTCGTGCTGCCTGCGTCCATGGTGATCGTCCCAAATCCCGGCATCATGATCTGGCTCGGATCCTCATTCTTCATGCCGTCGGGCATCTGGTAAGCGATTGCCGACTCATCCAGATCCGGCATTCCCTGCTGCGACAGATACCTCCAGAGACCTCCGACCATAAGGACAAGGAGAATGAGGATCGGCAGAAGGATCTTTATGATAGATCTGCGGATCACTCTGACATATCGAAGTTCTCCCGCTTCATCCTCACACGGAATGTATCCGGCTTCCCTCTGGCTGTAGCCGAGCTTCGCGCGGAAAGGAAGGACATCCAGTTTCTTCTCTTGCTCCCCGTCTTCTCTTGTCAGTATTCCCACCGGCGCTTTCTTCGCCCGGTATCCGGCATCTCCCGCGATATCCTGCGGGGTGATCTTTTTGTCCCCGGCCTGTTTCACCGGGATATATTTCCAGAGATTTTTATTCTTATCGCGAAAGGTTTTTGTACATAAAGCATCCGTTCTTTCTGTTAATCTCATCTTTTTCCACTCCATTTTTGAAAGATTTTATTTCTGTTTTCTAAGCTGCAGGGGTATCTGATCTAATTCACTGTGAGGACTGTATTCACAGCGCCCCTGTTCATCTCCGTCTCCGGATCTTCAACCGAGGATGTCTCCGCCAGAACAGTTACATTGTAAGTGCCCGGCTCAAAGGTCCGATTCAGGTCGAACTCCATGATAGCAGTCCCCGGTTTTACCAGTCCGGACTCATAGAGGACTTCTTCTGTGTCCTGCAGGATAATCCGGTATTTAAAGTAGCAGGGATTCCCCTCTGGGTTATAAAGGACGTGTTCAATATGGGTATCTCCCGCTTCCATGGTAAATCCGCTGATCCCCGGCATCATAATCTGGCTGGGGTCTGTGTTCTTTACTCCTTCTACATGATAGGCGATGGCTGATTCATCCAGTCCGGGAATATCATCTTCTCTCAGATACCAGAACGACCCGAGAATCAGTCCTGCAAGCAGGAGGAGCAGCAGTACAGGCACAATATATGCCTTCACAAACGATTTTCCGATGATGCGTATACAGCTGGGATCCCCTGCCGTTTCCCCGGTGTTGTCCACCGGGAGGACCGGGATATACCCGATGGTCTTCTCACTGAATTTCTTTTTTGATCTATATTGATAAAGCCCGCTTCTTATCTCTCCGTCCCGGAGCAGAAGGTTTGCGCTGCCACTGTCTTTCTTCCTCATGTCCGCGCAGATGCGCCGTTCCAGTTCCGGAAGCTCCATGTATTCCTTCTGGGTCAGGTATTCCCACTGGTGCCCTTTTTTGTCTGTGAAAATACTCTGAGTTTCGCTATTCTTTCTGTGATTTTCCAGTTTTCTGATAATATACTGCATTTGTATTTATCTCCTGATTTTTGATACGGCAAGAGCCGGCGTAAGGCCGGCTCTTGAGCCAAGTGGTTCATAAATATGTACTTGCGGATTAGTTCGTAACTGTCGGATTTGTCTGTGTTGCTGTATAAGTCAGAACGTCTGTCAGCTCTGTTCCGCCCGGAATCTTCATTGTCTGAGCAGAAACAAAGTCCATTGACGGGCTTCCTTTAAGTGTTCCTTCGCCTGTAAATGTAGCAATAACTACATCTGACTGAGCATTAACAACTGCTGGAGTACCCTTGTCATCTGTACCAATTTTATTATCATTAGTTGAAATACCAGATCCGATTGCTACTGTAGACTGATCACCATTATTAACAGAATATTCAATCTGATAGTCCACTGATCTCTTGGTTCCGGTCTCAGTTTCCAGTTTCATACTGTTATCTGATTTAACTGCCAGAGAAACGCTCAGTCCTTCCGGAAGACCTACTGTATCAGATGTTCTCTGTAATGAAACATCATGTGATGTCTGTGATGCACTTCCATCCTGAGAGCTGAATGTAATGTTTGTCGGGAATACGATCACATAAGATCCGTCAGATCCTCCCGGTGCTCCAGCGCCGTGTTTGTAATAAACATCAGACTGTCCTGTTGCTGCGAATACTGTTGCCGGTGCCATTGCTGCCACTGCCATTGCTCCTGCGATTGCTAATGTTGCCATTCTTCTTTTCATTGTTTTTCCTCCTAAATAATTAGATATAGAATTTATTTTGCCGTTTTCACGGCAGGCGGTAATTCCGCCTTTCCTGCGGCTCCTTCCCAGGATAACCGCAAGAATAACTGGTTACTGTGCAGCCCTGTTATGGACTGCTTTTCTGACTGCTTAAAAAGCTTCCTCTTCTTTTTCCCGTCTCTTCCTGTCTGCGATTAGAATCAGCAGCAGAAGCAGCGCTGATGTAATCATCAAGGAAAAGTACAGTGTCACAGGACTATCGTCTCCTGTCTTAACAGTTTTTGTTGGTATAGACGTCATATTTTCTGTTCCGTCATCCATACTTTTTGTGTAGCTGACTGTAGTTTTATGATCCATACTGCCGCTGGCAGCCTGAGCCTGCACGGGAAACGCCGAAGCGATCAGCAGACAGAAACATGCGCTTAAGATAACTTTTTTTAGTCTTTTCATACTCTCCGCCTGCCTTTCTTTTAGTCTGATCCTGTTGAAGATCCCTTGGTAAATTCAAACTGTATCTTCCCCTTGTATTCCTTGCCCGCCGGCGTCAGCGGCTCTTCCACCGATCTGAGGTAGAATGTCAGACTGCTCGTCCTGTCTCCTCCTGTATCTGTGGAGAATTTCAGATTGCCAAGCATATCCGTTATCTTAACCGGGGCTCCACTGCTTCCTATATCACCTATGCTTCCGGCATAACCTTCCACGGCGATAGTATCTCTATCATCCGCAGTAATGTTAAACTGATTTCCAGCAGCATCATCTGCCAGTTCAGTGATCGTCACATCTATCCCCAGGTCCGGATCCGGCAGCTCCAGAGGATCTGCTTCGATTGGAGTAAGGGTGACGTATTGGTCTCTTGAATAGATATGCCTGTCATCACTCACAACATCGTCTTCCATTACTATGGTCGACGGGAATGTGACCATGCTATTCCACTGAGTTCCAAGCACGTTTGTCGTATTGGTCTTTACGCTCGGTATCAGGTTATTAACTGTCGCCATCTCATCGTCTGTAACGTAGGCATTCGTTTCTCCGACACCGAAACTTTCAGGAACCGTCTCCCCGTATGGGTTGGCTCCGGTCCATGCATAGACGTAGTAGCCTGCACCGTCATCCCATGTGTTGTCACCGCTTGTCTTTGTGAATGTGACTGTAAAGCTTCGATCGCCGGTTGTGTCTATTGTCACATCACTTTCAATCGTGCTTACGCTAAACGAGGTATCCAATCCACCACTGCCATCTGACTGGGCCAAAGCAAACATCTGATAACGCTGTTCCGTTGTACCAGCAGGATTCTTCTTGTACAGGGCCACCTGGAGTTCGCCGGCATTTACCGCATCGTCCAGCAGGTTGCCGATCGTTTCTTTAGTGCTTCCATTTCCTTCGATTGTGAATGTCGCGCTGATCGTAAACGGATCTCCTTCATAGAACAGCTTGATCGTCTCTGTCTGGCTTACCACTGTCGTACCGCTCGTAAATACGTTCGGTATCTTAAGGATTGTAATCTCAGATATCGGATAGTCGGCTAACATGGAATCGTCTTGTCTAGATAACCTTGCTATCACTGCATCTCCGTTAGATTCATTCCATACATATACTTTATATAGACTTCTCGTTGCCCCTTCGGTGGCATTAAGCCCTATAGAAAGCTGAATCTTATCATCACTCAACGTAGCCGTTACCGAATCGACGGTTCCGAAAAATCCGGTTCCTGTTTCATTTGTCACGCTTTGATCACTAAGATTTATTGTTCCAGCCTGACAGAGGCCTAGTCTGCTGTTGCTGGACTGCACACGGTATATGGCATAGCTCACACTGTTGTATTCATCGTTTTTAGTAAACTCACTTCGATTATCGTAGTCGAAACTCGTGGTAAAACTTCCAGTATCTTCATAGAACTTTTCCGTGCGGCTCGCATAACCGTCCGTTACTGCGATCGGCTTTTGGACATAGATCTTGCTGCGTACCTGCGGAACATTTGTGTCGTCTTGCTCATCCGTAAGTGTTTCCGGCGCTGTACTGCTCGTGAAAGATACCGATCCGTTGCTTTCGGTCCATGCTATGATCTGATAGTCCTTATAGTTATAGCTTGAATAGCCATTATCCATTGTCAAGTTCGTATTATCTGTCACTGTAAACGTGACTGTGAAAGTTCTCTCATCAGTATCCAGAGCTGATATTACCGGCTCAGATGCCAGATCAGCAGATCTTGATTGCGGTGGTGACGTCAGGTTGTCGCTGCCTTTAACGAAGCTGAAGTTTCCTGTTCCGTCGGAATCACCGTCGTCTGCATTGTCCTGCTCATACAGCGCTACAAACAATTCGTCTTCATTCTGGATTTCCATAAACGCTTCAGGTGTATCGTCATACTTAAACGTTGCCTGAACTGTAAATGTATGGTTCACTCCAGTTGACACCAGGACCGTCTCATAGTTAGTATTCAAATTATCCCCGGCCGTAGTTCCGTCTGGAAGCGTGACCGGTTTAACGGTTTCGAAGGTTGGTACCAGCGTCACTGTTCCGCGGCTTGTACCACTTTCGCCAAACAATGCGTTCCAGACATCTCCGGTCAGAGCAGATAGCTCCAGGCTTTGCGCGTCGGGAATGGAATAATAAGTTGCCTCTCCGTTGCCATTTGCATACCTGATCTGAAATCCCTGGATACTGCTGGTTCCTGTATCGCCTGCCAGTATATCAAAAATTCCTGACAGATCAATCGTGCTGTTCTCACCGCTCACGCTTGTATAGAGCTGATACGCCTGTTCGGCGTTCCACTGGTCTACTAATGCCGCAGTTCCTGAGTCTGCATTATCGTCTACATATTGTCCTTCAATCTCGCTGTCATCAATCGTGACTTTTACAGCTGCCAGATAGTAGATTCTGCCTATATTGGCTATATCGGAACCGGACGTAGTTAGCCTGCCATTCGTCTTACTTAGCCGCCCGAGTTTGTAATGGTGATTTGACTGTTCATTATAATCTAAAATATTCTCTAAGAAACCAGCCAGGCTGACCATTCCATTCTGCGGGCCGTAAATGCTGTGAGTCTCCGGATTACTAAATCCAGTATTTCCATAAGGATATTCTGTATTTGAGTCATCGACTACAACAGCTGAAGTCTGACGATAGATTGAATAGTTTCCAAGAACCAGCGGCGTTTCATTATTTGCTGCGGCAGTAGGCACTATCCTAAGCTGATAGTTTTCCCTGGTATCAATAAACCCAGCCTGTGCCGCCTGGCTGTACACATCATCAAAATTGACGATATCACCTGCCTGCCACTGGATGTTTCCTGTCTCCGGATTTTGAATCTCACAAGCAGAGCTTTCATTTCCATTGTTATCTGTCTTGACCAACCGCACTCTGTAGTATCCCAGTTGCTGGGTATTATTGGGATTAGTGGGATCAAGCGCATCCGGAACATTAGTGTGAATGACCAGATTCCGAGATTGCCCGCTTCCATATCCCATCGGAACGATGGTTTCTTCCAAAGGGCTTCCGCTATAATAATATTGAGCGTTAAACGTAATCGGATGTGCCGAAATCTCTATAGTTGTAGTTGCCTGAGTAAGGTATTGATTATTGGCCGGGATTACAATATTATAACTGAATCGTCCTTGGCCATCTGCCTGACCACTATTCCTTATTGATGTGGTTATTCCACTACTTCCAGGCCCACTCGCCTGCACGGTTGGCCTTGAATATCCTTGTGTAGGTTTCAATCCCAGAACGATACTTCCGTTTGCCATCATAAAACTTCGAAGAGTAGACGGCAGAGTAAGGCTCTGTGTCGTAGCCGCAGTATTATCATTGTTATCAAAGTTTCCTGTAAGGTAGCTGCTGTTCGATGCATTGCCTCCGACCTCAACAGATCCCTGCGCATCGTCTACAAGTTCAAGTACTGCGTTGCGATGAGCGCCGCCAGTAGTTGACATTATCATCTTAAAGTCAAATGGACAGTCCTCCACCGTCACTTCATAGGCAAACCATTTCATATTCTGCGGGGTAAATGTTGTTCCGCTGTTTACATCTCCTTTCGGGCCGACATTAGTACCGCCCATATAATTGGATACCACGTTTATTACACCCATAAGTCCGCCCCTGGCGGTAAACATATAACCGTCCTGAAACAGTCTTTGATTTTCTCCTCCGGCAAGTATATTCTCTCCGTAAACGTTTGTTCCGCTAAATTTGCTGTCTGCATTATAGGCTCTACAGGTAATCGTAACCACACCGCCGTCCGGCAGATTATGAGAAACCGACTCTCCTTGACTCTTTGGAAGCGAATACGTATATCTGTCATAATCGGCCTTATAATATGAGTTCTGTTCGGGGTAAACATCCACTGACAGGACAGAAGGGCTTACAATAAACTCAGGGTCATAACCGACTGCAACTCCTGATCCACGCGCTGCCGGCGGATTGTAAATTGCTGTCTCAAAACGCATAGTAATAGTATCGCCCAAATCGAATTCACGCACCGGAACATTCGTAGTACTACCTCCAGCGGTAGTGCCATTACCTGTAACCACTGTTTGCAACGGTTCGTCTTGCGCTCCGGTCGAATGATGTCTGGCCGTGTTACTTGACGTTCCGTTAACAGCTGATCTGACTATATCTGTGTAAGGATGACCATTACTGCTGTAATCCATGCCATATCCTGGTTCCCTCTCTATATAGCTTCCTCTGTTCCAAATAGGCTGAGAACCATTGACACGATTAGTATAAGTAGGAGCACTGACGTTTTCTCCAGTCACACTTAAAGTATATGCTCTCGCCATCCCAATCGTGGTATTATGACCTGAGAATGTCATGTCGGAACCCTCGTCATAAAGGTCAAAAAATCCGGAAAACCATCGGATATTGTTGTAACCTTGCGTGGGTGTAACAGCAATAATAATTCTTGCTCCATCAGCGTCCATTGCAGGCATCAGGAACGCTCCACTGTAAGTTTTGCTGGTTTCACTGTATTCCAGTCCGGTGCCCGCCTGGTCATTGGTGTCAAATACCGTAATCCTTGTGGTCTGCCCGACACCTACACTGCCCGTGTATTCTATATAAACACGAGCCCGGGAATAAGCGCCCGGCATTTTAAACTGAAACGACACATATTCATGTTCACGAAAACCGGTAGCCTGATAGAGCTCAGAATTAGACCCCTCACCATCTGCCTGTGCCTCGAGCCAGCTTTTTGTCAGGCTCTTTCCTCCTACCACAACATTCCAGTGGGAACTCTGTGTTGTCAGCTCTGTTCCTCCTGCAGACGGATTATTGATATCAGTAGGTATAAGCACGTTGCGGAAATTCACAATTTTTGTATCGCCTTCCTTCCCAACCTGATAATAAATCCTTATTTCTGCATCGTCGGGATTGTCGATCAGATATCCTGCCTGAATCTCTCCAAAACCTGTCGCCTCAGCGCCGTCGCCCGGATCATTGACCGTATAATACCATTCAACACTTCCGCTCTGCGTCTGATAAGGAAAGACGCCTGTAATTGAAATGCTGCTCGTTTCATCTTCGCTGTCGGAAAAAAACAGTGCCGCATCAGCGTATGCCCTTTCATAAGGTTCGCTGGCTCCAGGTTCCACCTGTGCAAATGTTGGAAGTTCCTCTGCGAAATATCCGCCCCCGAACCCAACGCTCTCTCCGTTTCCGTTAAGATTGAGCCCTCTTTCTTCATAAGCGTACTGATAGACCCTGATTGTTGTTTCCGAATTTGTCAGGTCAGCCAAAAGGTTGATCTGCTTCTCAAGCGCTTCCACCGGCACTGTCTCCGGCGCATCCGCCGAGCGTGCTGTTGCCCCTCTGTCATGTGATTCTCCGCCGGTCTTCTCCGACGACTCTTCTGTTCTGCCTGTACTCTCGCTGTCGGCTGCCGGATGTTCTGCCGTGGCCTGATCCGCTTCCTGCGTTTCTGTCTCTTCCGGCTCTTCTTCCCCTGCCGTCTCTGACGCCACCCTTGCCTTCGCTGTCTGGATTTGGTCCACTGTCACTTTCAGTGTTTCCTTCCTATCCACGGTCTGCCCCGTCTCTGCTGCAGTCACACTGTATTCCAGAGTATATGTATAAGTACCGTTTTCTGCCACCGTCATCTCGAAATCATTTGGATCATACTCAGTTCCATCTGATCCTATAAGGCTGGTCAGCGCTGTATCTGATGTCAGCTTTTCGGTATTTCCAGTCAGGACTGCGTTTGCCTTATCTTCCGAGTAGCTGACATCGATCTGATATCCGCTCTTCTCTTCTGCAAAGACATTTTGCAGTCCGCCATAATTGAAGCCGGTCAGCACAGTCACCATGGCTGCCGCAGCTGCTATGCACCGTTTCCAGATCGCGGTCTTATTTCTTCTTGTATTTTGTATTCTTCTATTTCTTCGTTCCACTTTCTCACCTCCTTCCATTTCTTATTCTTTTTGGTTTATGAAAGTTTCTCCTGTTTCTGAGTCTATCCACACCTGATATGCCTCACCTCCTTTAATGGCTCTGGCTGTCCAGTAGTATTTATCCTGTTCTTCTCTGACGCTCATGGACTCAACTTCCGCTCCGTCTCCTACTTCCTTTATAACCAGCTCCGTAGCTTCTTCACGGCTGATCGTCATACTCTCTTCTTCCGCCTGGATCTCTCCGATATCCACCTGCACGGTTCCGTCTTCAGTCACAGTCACGCCTGTCTGGGATTCGACACGCTCTTTCTCTTCATCTGTGAACTCTGTCTTTGCCACTGTTGCCGCATCTACGTTTACCGTACTTTCCACTGTGTTTTTATCTGGTGTATCCTTTCCTCCGCTGTAACGAAAGTATATTCCAATTCCCGCAGCTAAAATTATGAGTATAAGAGCACTTAGAATCAGGATATTCTTTTGTCTTTTTTGTCGTTTCATTTATTTTTACTCCTCAAATGATCATTTCCTCCCGAGAGCTATTACCGATCTCCTCAGCCGCCGCAAGATTGACTATCTCGGCCAATGTCTTGGACAGCCACTTTGTCTCCAGTTCTTCCTGGAGCCGTGCATAGTATTTTCGGATCGGACAGCTCATGACTGCCTTCCTGGTGCAAAAGCCCTCCTCTTCAAGACACCGGTTCCATTTGGAGGATGGTTCCATAATGCTGATGACCTCCAGCAGAGTAATCTGATCTAAAGGTCTCAACAGATAATAGCCGCCCTGGCTTCCTGCCAGCGAACCGATCATCCCAGCCTTGCGCAGCTTCGCTGAGATCTTCAACAGATATTTAGGAGGTATCTTAGTCTTTTCTGCGATAATCGGTCCACAAACTGCCCCACTCGGTTTTTCCAAGCAGATCAAAAAACGGATTGCATAGTCTGTCGTCAAATTTAGTTGCATAAGCTTCCTCCTTGTTTGTTTCCCTCTGTCGAATAATTCATACAAAACCTTAATGGTTTATATTCATTTCTAAAATAAACAACACAATGCCTATTATGTTGTTTGTTTTTCTCCATAAGCTGGGGCAAATCAGCGAAAAACCTGAAATTTATGATGCTATCACAGTTTCAGCACACTTAAAAAATATTTAAAAAAGAAAAAAATGTATATTTAGGGAATTTTTTGTTGACAAATTGTGGAATATCATGTAAGGTCTATTCAAGGAAAACAACACAGTAGGCATTGTGTTGTCTTTTTTTATTTTACCAGATTCATTTCATTTATCTTCTTTCGGTGCTCTTTTCCGCTCGCTGCCAGATACCTCCTTGTCGTCTCTATATTGCTGTGTCCCAGGATATCCGCCAATTTCAGGATGTCTTTCTCCTGATCGTAAAATACAGCCGCAAACAGATGCCGCAGATTGTGAGGATAAACCTTTGTCCCCTCTAATCCTGCTCTTTTACCTGCCCTTTTCATACTTCGCCACAGGTTGCTTCGGTCCAGCGGCCTGCCGGTCCGCGTGATGAATACGGGACCTTCTTTTATCCCTCTGTTCCCACAGTATTCTGTCAGGCGCTCTACAAGGAGATCCGGGAGGAATATCTTTCTGAGTTTTCCCTTAAAGAGGACAGTGACACTTCTCGAGTCCAGTTCTTCTGCCCGGATGTATTTCAGTTCCCCGATACGGATGCCCGTGGAGCATAGAGTCTCCACTGCCAGATAGAGCCTCTCGTCCGCCCTGCAGGCGTCCAGCAGACGGTCATACTCCTCCCGGAGGAACTCCCTGGATTCCTCGATATAGCTGTTCTTCTGGACGCGTACATAATTCATCCTCCAGTCTTTCCCCCGGTATTTCAGA